>JAGRMK010000156.1:3762-8301 GCA_020441345.1 Paracoccaceae bacterium | reverse complement strand
CGCCGATGGAGTTCGTCGTGCACGTTCTGGAGCGGTTTTTCGGGCTGAATCATGCCCAGGCATTCGAAATCATGCTGACCGTCCACAAGAAAGGTCTGGCCGTCGTCGGCGTTTTCAGCCACGAGATCGCCGAGACCAAGGTGGCGCAGGTGATGGATTTCGCGCGGCGTCATCAACATCCGCTGCAATGCACCCTGGAAAAGGAGTAGGCGCCCGCGCGCCTGTCGATGAGCATGTCAAACGCTGACCCGGCCCCGCGCGCCCTGCGGCTGGAGCTTGCGCTCTTGTCCGGGCTGGTCCTGCCTGATTCGGGGCCCATCGCGGTCTTTCATCCGCGTGCGGGGGAATGGTTCGATCCCCTGCCCCGCGACCGGGTGAAAATCATCACGCCGCATGCCCCCGATCACAGCGCGTTCAGCGCCCAGGGCTATCCTTGCGCGCAGGCCGCCGAGGGGCGTTATGCCGCGGCGCTGATCTGCCTTCCGCGCGGCCGGGCCGAGGCCCGCGACCTGATCGCCCAGGCCTGTGCCGTGACCGATGGCCCGGTCATCATCGACGGGCAGAAACACGACGGTGCCGACGCGATACTGCGCGAGATCCGCGCGCGCGCCGATCTGAGCGAAGCCATCGCCAAAGGCCACGGCAAGATTGCCTGGTTCCGTGCTCCCGCCGATGCTTTTGCCGACTGGCGGGCGGAACCCGGCCAGTGCACGGATGCCGACGGAAACCTCTTTCGCACCATGCCGGGGGTCTTTTCCGCCGACGGGATCGACCCCGCGTCCGAACTTCTGGCGGCCGCCCTGCCTGGCGGGCTCAAGGGGGTTGCCGCCGATCTCGGGGCGGGGTGGGGATACCTGGCGACACAACTTCTGGCCCGCGCGCCAGGTCTGACGACACTGCATCTGATCGAATCCGATGCGCGCGCCCTCGATTGCGCGCGCCACAATGTCACTGATCCTCGCGCCCGGTTCCATTGGGCAGACGCAACCCAGCCGCTGCCCCGGTTGGCTTTCGATGCGGTGATCATGAACCCGCCGTTTCACACCAGCCGCGAGGCGCGCCCGCAACTGGGGGCCGCGTTCATCAAGGCTGCGGCGCAGATGCTGAAACCTTCGGGCCAGCTTTGGCTGGTGGCGAACCGTCATTTGCCCTATGAAACGACGCTGGACGCCACGTTCCGCAAGATCACCGAACTGCCCGGCGCACCCGGGTTCAAGCTGTTCCACGCCGAGGGCCCGAAAAAGCAGGGTCCGGCCATCGGACGACCCCGTCCCCATCACCATTCAGGGCGCCGCGCATGAGCTTTTCGATCTCCGGCAAGACTGCCATCATCACCGGCGCCGCAGCGGGGATTGGCCACGCCATCGCCCGCCATTTCCTGGACCAGGGCGCAAATGTGGTCTTCGCCGACCTGTCCGAGAAACGGCTGAAATCCGGCTGTGACGATCTGGCCAACCACGAGAACGCCCGTCTCTTTGTCGGCGATCTACGTGAAAAGCTGAACATCGCCAACCTGTTGTCGGCCACCATCGATGCCTTCGACCGGGTGGACATTCTGGTCAACGCGGCGCGGATGTTCTGCGTGACCGACCCGCTCGACCCAACCGATACCAGTGTTGAACAGTCGCTGAACCAGAATCTCTATGTCGCCTTGCGCCTCAGTCAGGCGGTTGCGCGGCGCATGATCACCCAGGCCGAGCAGGACGAAACCCCGTCGAACGACGTTGGCACCATCGTCAACCTGTCGTCGTTGGCCGCGCATCGCACGCAGCCCGAATTGCTGGCGTTCTCGATCAGCACGGCGGCGCTGGAACAGATGACCCGCTCGCTGGCGGTGTCTCTGGCGGCGCAGCATATTCGTGTGAACGCGATTGCCGTGGGGTCGATCATGTCCGGCAGCCTGCGCGACACGATCGCCGATCACCCCGACTACCGCGACAGCATCACCGCCGGCACGCCGATGCAGCGCATCGGCACCGCGAACGAGGTCGCCGAAGCGGCGCAGTTCCTGGCATCCTCGGCGTCGAGCTTCATGACCGGGCAGGTGATCGGGCTGGATGGCGGGCGTTCGGTTCTGGATACGGTGCAGCGGCCAGCGCATTGACGCCTGCGGTCATGCGCATTGTCGATTGACCGGCGCCCCGCCGGGCCGCTAGCCTTTCGGCATGGCACCGCATGACTGGACCCCGGACCCCGATCAGATGGCCCGCAAACCGCAGGTTTCGGGCAATGCCATCAATGGCCTTGGCGAAGAGACATTTCGCAAACCGCGCCATGTCTACTGGGCGACGAACCCCGCCGACATTCCCCATGGCGACATGCAATTGTGGTTTTATCAAAAGAACGATCACCCTGACCTGGACAAGGGTCGCATCGCTCGCAAGTCCGAAGAGGCGATCCCCCTGGCGCCCCTTGCCGACAGACCCGAACCGGGCAGCGCCGCGGACTGGAGCACCCGCATCAAGGCCGAGGCCCGCGCGTTGGGCGCCGATGCCGTCGGCATCGCGCGTGTCGATCCAGATTGGGCCTTTGACGGGCATGAGGTGCCATGGCGCTATATCGTCGTGCTAGGCATCGCCATGGACTACGATATCATGCAACACGCGCCGCAGATCGAGGCGGGTGTGCACGTGGTCAACCAGTATACGCGCGGCATGAAGACCTCCAAGGCGCTGGCCGGGTGGCTCAGGCGACTGGGTCATGATGCGGAACCCGAACACGGGCCATTTGCCGGGCCGATGACGATGATCCCCGCCGCGCTGGCTGCCGGGCTGGGCGAGTTGGGCAAGCACGGGTCGATCATCAACCGCGAGTTGGGGGCAATGTTCCGGCTGGCCGCCGTGTTGACCGACCTTGAACTGGTCCCCGATCATCCCGACGATTTCGGCGCCGACCGCTTCTGTTCGGCTTGCCGGTTGTGCGAAACCGCCTGCCCGCCCGGAGCCCTGTCGCCCGAGAAACAGACCGTGCGCGGAGTCGAGAAATGGTATGTCGATTTCGACCGCTGCCTGCCCTATTTCAACGAGACTGCGGGCTGCGCCATCTGCCTTGCGGTCTGTCCGTTCTCACGTCCCGGAGTGGGCGACAACCTGGTCGCCAAACTGGCCCGGCGCACGCCACGCTAGCGGCGGGCCAAGGGGGTTTGCCACCCCCTTGGATCCCCCGCGAGTATTTTCGGCAAGATGAAAAGGGTCAGAAGCGCTCGATCAGACGATTGAGATAATCGCGTTCATCCTCGGACCGGTCGCGTTCGGCGGACCGGCGGCGGATCTCGTCGAGCAGGTCGCGGGCGCGCTGGCGCGGGTCTTCGCCGGGCACCATCGACCCGATATCGCCACCATCGCGCGAGTTGCCGCGCTCGCGCCCCAAGGGGTCGCGCCCCTGGCCATCGGCCTGTTGCGCCTGTCCCTGCCCGTCGGTTGCGGCGCGGTCGCGTTGATCGGCGGTCTGGGCATCGCGAAAATGCCGAAGCCCTTCGCGCATCGCGTCGAGGGCTTCGGCCTGGCGTTCCAGCGCGCCGCGCGCATCGCCGTCTTCCAGCGCCTCGGCGGCGCGATCCATCGCGCGCTGCGCGTCTTCCAGCGCGGTCAGGCCCGCATCGGCTTCGGGCGTGCCTTCGCCGGGGACATCGCCAAGCTGTTGCTCGCGCAGTTGATCGCGCAACTGCTGCTGGCGCTCGGCCAGATCGGCGAGACGGTCTGCCTCTTCCTTGCCCGTCTCCGCGCCGTCGCCGAACTGGTCCTGCAATTCCTGAAAGGTCTCGTCGGCGAGGCTCTGCTGGTCGCTCAAGGTATCTCCCAGCCCCTCCATCGTCTGATCGCCGGGCATCGGTTCGCCGCCCTCGCCGCGCGTCATCTGCAGGTTTTCCAAGAGCGCGTTGAGTTGGGCCATCAGTTCCGCGGCCTCGTCCATGCGGCCTTCTTCCATCAACTCCTGGATCCGATCCATCATTTCCTGGATCTGGTTCTGGGTGACCTGCATCTGTTCTTGCTGGCCACGGTCGCGCTGGTCGCCGCCATCCTCTCCGGGTTCCATCTGTTCGGCGAGCATTTCCATGTAGTCGCGGGTCGCGTCGCGCAGCTCATCCATCAGTTCGGCGATTTCATCGGGCGAGGCCCCGTCGCGCATGGCCTGATCCAGCCGTTCCTGGGCGCGGCGCAGGCGCTCGCGGGCGTTGGCCAGCTCGCCCTCTTCGATCAGCAGCGCCAGGTCCCAGAGATCCGCCGCCAATTCATCACGCGCCTGGGGCGTCCAGGTGCCGGCATCCAGCCTCGTTTCGATGGCATCGATCGCACCCCGGATCAGCACCGGCGCACCGTCGAAGCGAAATGCGCCCTCGGACCGGTTGAGCATCGCGCGCATCAATTGCGCCGAACGGCGCGCGTTGTCGCGGTTCCACAGCAGATCCGCGCGGATCTCGGCCAGGGCCTGCGCCGCGGGTTCAAAGAACCGGCGGCCCGGCAGCGTCGCGGTTTCGGGCGCGCTGGTCCCGGTCTGCCCGGCGGCGTCGACCACGCTGAGCGCGACATGCACCGGCAG
>JAGRMK010000156.1:502-3698 GCA_020441345.1 Paracoccaceae bacterium | reverse complement strand
GGGCATCGGCAGCGGCAGGCGCAGCGCATCGCGCGGTTCGGGGGGCAGAACGCGCCCATGCCGGCGGTCGACAGCCGCCAGATTCAGCGTGATCGCGGCCTCGCCCAAGGTGATCCCGTGATCGTCCGAGGCGACAAAGGGCTGTTCCAACACACCGCCGCGCGCCCGGGTCATCGGCCCGGCGGCGGCGACCACGGGCACCGCATCAGGGGCAACGACGACCGCCCATTCGCGCCCGGTGGCGCCGCTGATCGCCAACCGTCCCGAGCGGCGCGCGTCGAATTCCAGCGCCTGCCCGGTCTCGTCGCTTTGCACGCCGTCGTCCAGCGACTGGTCCAGCGTCAAGGCACCAGGCGCGCCGTAGAACCGCAAGACCACGCGGCTTCCTTGCGGGACTTCGAAGCGGTCACGATCGATTTCATTGAGATAGAGTCCCGGACGGCCGGTATAGGCCGGCGGCGTGATCCAGCCTTCCCACGACGGGCCGATTGCCGCGCCTGCACTGCCCGATAGCCCCGCCAGAGGCCCCTGATGCCCAGGCACCGCGAAAAGGACCGTCACGCCCAGCGCCGTCAGCGCGATCAGCCGCAAGCCAAAGGGATCGTGCCGCGCCAGCGCCGGGGCCGGGGCGACGGGGCGAGCCTGTGCCGCGCGCTGCGCCATGCGCGCCCGATGCGCGGCCCAGAGCGCCGCCGAGGCGGCGTCTTCGGCGTTGATCGCCTGGGTATCCGTCAGCGCCGCCAGCGGGCGACCCGGAAGGGTCAGATCAAGGCGCGCGATGGCCTCGACGCGGGTCGGCCAGCGAAACCGCCACACACCCAGCGCCAGGGTCGCGATGACGGCCAGAACGCCCGCGCCGGCCAGCCAGAGAGACGCATCGCCAGGCAGGCGCGTGTGCAGGTCGAAGGCCCAGGCGGTCAGCATCAGCAGCGAAAGCGACGCCGGCAGCCACAGCGCCCGCGCCACCCGTTCGGCCACCATTCCGGCGCGCGTCAGGGCGAGCGCGCGCGAAACAGGGGCAAGCGGGTCGGTGGACGCCATGCGGAACCTCGTCAGAGCCAGTCGGGTATCGTATCGCGGGCGATCATGTCATCATAGCTGGGGCGCGGCCGAATGACCGCAAAGTGATCACCCGAGACCAGAACCTCGGGCACCAGAAGCCGGGAATTGTATTCCGACGCCATCACTGCGCCATAGGCACCCGCCGAACGAAAGGCGATGCGGTCCCCGGCCGAGACCGGCGGCAGGGCGCGTTGTTTGGCAAAGGTATCGCCAGATTCGCAGATCGGGCCGACGATATCGACCGGCAGCATCGGTGCGCCAGGCTCGGCCTCGACCAGGGGTTCGATGTCGTGATGGGCGGCATACATGGCCGGCCGCACGAGATCGTTCATCGCCGCATCGACGATCAGGAATTCGCGCTCTTCGGCCTGTTTGCGATAGATGACTTCGGTCACCAGAACACCGGCATTCCCGGAGATCAGGCGGCCGGGTTCGATCTCGATCTCGCACCCCAGATCGCCCAGCACGCGCTTGACCATCGCGCCGTAATCGGTCGGCAGAGGCGGGGCCTCGTTGGAGCGGGTGTATGGAATGCCCAGGCCGCCGCCCAGATCGAGCCGTTCGATTGTGTGACCGTCAGCACGCAGGTCACGCACGAGATCGGCCATTTTCACATAGGCGGCTTCGAACGGAGCGAGTTCGGTCAGCTGGCTGCCGATATGCATGTCGACGCCGATCACCCTGAGGCCCGTCAGCTGCGCGGCTCGGGCGTAGATCGCACGGGCGCGACTGATCGGCACGCCGAACTTGTCTTCCTTGCGGCCCGTGCTGATCTTTTCATGGGTCTTCGCGTCCACATCCGGGTTTACCCGAAGGGTGATCGGCGCCTCCATGCCCAACGCTGTCGCGACCTGTGACAGGGCCTCCAGTTCGGGTTCGGATTCGACGTTGAACTGCCGCACGCCGCCCAGCAGCGCCTGGCGCATTTCGTCGCGTGTCTTGCCGACGCCCGAGAACACGATGCGATCGCCCGGCACGCCCGCCGCACGGGCACGCAGGTATTCGCCGATCGACACCACGTCCATGCCCGCACCCAGATCGCCCAGCAACTTGAGCACGGCGACGTTCGAATTCGATTTCACGGCAAAGCAGATCAGATGCGGCAGCGGGTCGAGCGCCTCTTTGAACAGCGTGAAATGCCGGGTCAGCGTGGCCGCGGAATAGCAATAAAACGGTGTGCCGACCGAATCCGCAATCGTGCTCAGGGCGACGTCTTCGGCATGCAAATGCCCGTTACGATACAAAAAATGGTCCAAGACGGCCCCCGGCTAGCGCGTGTCGCGGCTTCAGAAATTCAACACTCAGCGTTTGTCAGACTTTGACCCGCGCAGGAACAGATAAAGCGGCAGACCGCAACTGACCCCGATGCAGAAGGTCGCCGGGATCGCCCAGAGCCCGCGCCATTGCGCCTGGCGCGCGCTGTCCACAACGACCCAGGCGGTCAGGGTGACGGCGGCAATCGTCAGATCCCAGACAAGGCCGGAACTGGCGGCATTCGCATGCCAGGCCTCGACCATGCCCATCAGGTCAAACCCGTTCCCGGCGAACCAGGTCAGGAACCAGGACATCGGATGCACCGTGCCCCAGACGGCCAGCCCCAGCCAGAGCCAACGCAGGGTGCCCATCCTATGGCGACCCGCGCCAGAACCCGCTCAGGTCGATCCCGCCCGCGGCGCGCGGCGGATCGCCCGCCCCACAGCCCGCCAGCAGGAAAAGAGCGGCCAGCGCCACCCCGATCAAACGTGTCATCCCAACACCTCCTTCCAGCGTGCGACGTGCAGGCGCACCTGCTCGGGCGCCGTGCCCCCATAAGAGATGCGCGAACGGACCGAGTTGTCCACACCCAAGACGTCGAAAACGTCGCCGGTGATGCCAGAATGGACCGATTGCATTTGCTCCAGCGTCAGATCCGGCAGGTCGATTCCGGCATCCTCGGCCATCTTGACCAGCGAGCCGGTGACATGATGCGCCTCGCGGAACGGCAGGTTCAGCGCCCGCACCAGCCAGTCGGCCAGGTCCGTCGCGGTGGAAAAGCCCGAAGCAGCGGCGGCGGCCAGCGCGTCGCGGTTGGCGGTCATGTCGCGCACCATCCCCTCCATCGCGGCGAGTCCCAGCATCAGGTTGTCGGCGGCGT
>JAGRMK010000156.1:0-446 GCA_020441345.1 Paracoccaceae bacterium | reverse complement strand
TCACCGTGAACAGCGCCACCGTCGCCCCCAGGATGCGGCCCAGCTTGGCGCGCAGCAATTCCGCCGCGTCGGGGTTCTTTTTCTGCGGCATGATGCTGGAGCCGGTGGTGAAGCTGTCCGACAGGCGCACGAAGCGGAACTGCGCCGAGGACCAGATCACCAGTTCTTCGGCAAAGCGGCTCAGGTGCATCGCGCAGATCGACGCGGCGCAGAGGAATTCCAGTGCGAAATCCCGGTCGCTGACGCTGTCCAGGCTGTTCGCGGTCGGCCGCTCGAAGCCCAGCGCCGCCGCCGTGGCATGCCGGTCGATGGGGAACGAGGTTCCGGCCAGCGCCGCCGCGCCCAGCGGGCATTCGTTCATCCGCGCGCGGGCGTCGATGAACCGGCCCTTGTCGCGCGCCAGCATTTCCACATAGGCCAGCATGTGATGGCCCCAGGTCACCGGC
>JAGRMK010000155.1 GCA_020441345.1 Paracoccaceae bacterium | reverse complement strand
GGATCATGTCATAGCCCAGATAGCCAAACAACCCAGCCGAGGCGGCGGGCAGGTCGTCGGGCATGGTGATGCGGCTTTCGGCCAGGAGCGCGCGCAGTTCGTCCAGGGGGTGTCCGTGTTGGACGGCAAAGGCGCGGTCGTCAAAGCGCGCCTCGCGGTTGATGCGACTCTTGCCGTCGGTGCATTGCCAGACCAGATCGGGCTTGGTGCCGATGATCGAATAGCGCCCGCGCACTTCGCCGCCGGTCACGGATTCCAGCATGAAACTGTCGCGCCGGGTGCCCACCAGCTTGAGATAAAGCGACACCGGCGTGTCGAGGTCGGCGGCCAGGCGGGCGTAGACCAACTGGTTCTCGCCCTGCTGCCAAGCGGATTCGAACTCGGCAAACGAGGGGGTCAGGAGGGCAGAGTGAGACACGGGACGACGGGCCTTTCAAACGGGCGGCGCGGGCAGGCGAGGGCGGCGCGGCGCGCCGTCACGGGAAGCTGGTGTGAACCGCGTTGATCGCGGCCTGGTTCAGTGTAATTCCGGCTTCGCCTTCGAGCGCGCGAGCGAAGTATTCGAACACGTCCTGTGCCAAGGCCGATCCGACCTGTTCGTCGATCGCGTTGATCAGTTGCTGGGTCTGCGCATCCTCGGTATCCGCGGCTTCGGCGGTGCCGACCAGTGCCAACAGGGCCCGTCCGTCGGCGATATGCAGCACCGGCGTTCCGGGTTCGGCGGCGAAGATCGATTCCAGCATCGGGGCCGGAACCTGCGCCAGCCGATCGAGCCGCGTCACCGCCTCGAAGGTTTCCGGCGTCAGATCGTGGGCTTCGGCGAAGCTCTGGCCACCCTCGGTTGCAAGTTCGGCGCTGAGCGTCTGACCCAGCGACATCAACGCGGCCTCGACCGCGTCCTGACGCGCCCCCGCCGTTGCCGCGTCGCGGACGCTGTCCAGCGGGCGCGGGGTGGGCGGGGTGATGCCATCAAGGCGCAGCGCGAACAGGCCGCCATCGGCCAGGCCGGTCAGTTCCGGGAAATCGTCGGCCGTTATGGTCGCGGCGGCGGTGGCGAATTCGGTATAGGCGGCAATCCCTTCGGAGACATCGCTGTTCCAGTCGATCGTGCCCAGAATCATCGGTGTTTCGTTGGCCAGATCTTCCAGCGTGGCGCCCCCGGCAAGCAGATCGTCGAAGCCTTCCTGCTGACCGGCGATGGCGCGGCGGGCCGCGTCGCCTGCCAGTTCCGCGCGCAACTCGGCGCGGGCTTCGTCATAGGGCGTTTCCTGGGCGTTCAGGATCGCGTTCATCCGAAACAGCGCGGGGCCGAGGTTGGTCATGTGCGGACCAGTTACCATCCCGGGTTCGGACAGGGCAAAGACCGGCGCGCCGGCGGCACCCAGGTCAGCCTCTGACACGTCACCCATATCGGCGTCTTCCAGCGTCAGGTTGCGCGCGGCGACGAGATCCTCGAAGCTGGCGCTGCCGGCGGTGACACTGTCCATGGCCGCCTGGGCACTGGCCTCGTCGGGGTAGATCAGCCGTTCGACCAGCCGCCGCTCGGGCTGCACGAATTCAGCGATGCGCGCGTCGTAAAGGGCGCGGATGCTGTCTTCGTCCACCTCGACGCTGTCCAGCAGCATGTCGGGCGTCAGCCAGGCAAAGGTGATCGAGCGGGTCTCGGGGGCGGTGAAGGCCTCGATATTGGCCTCGTAATAGCCCTGAACGGCACCTTCGTCGGGTTCGGTGATCGGTGTGGGCAATTGGGACTCGGACAGCGTGAACAAATCGAAGCTGTGCCGGGTCGCGTAGAAATCGACCAGCGCCGTGCGCAGGTTGTCGGGGGTTTCGATGCCGGCGGCGGTCGCGGCCTGCAAAATGCCGCGGGCCGCGTCCCGGCGCAGCTCTTCTTCGAAGGCGGCGGGGGTCTGGCCGATATTCTGCAACTGGAAGCGATAGGTTTCGGCGTCAAAGGCGCCGCCCGGCCCCTGGAAGGCACCGATCGAGGTCAGCGTGTTCTGCACATTGCCATCGCCCACGGAAATGCCGATCCGGTCGGCTTCGTTTTCCAGCGCGGCCTGCGTGACCAGTTGCTGACGCACCATCACGTCGATGCCGAAGGCCTGCGCCTGGGCAAAGCTCAGGCTTTGGCCGACCTGCTGTTCGATAGCGCGCATTTCGGACTGAAGCGCGCGCGAATAGGTGCGCGCGTCGATCTCGCGGCCGCCGACAGAGCCGATCGAGGTGATCCGCTGGCTGAGGAATCCGTCGATGCCGAAGCCCCCGAGTCCGGCGATCAACATCGCCATCAGGATCCACATCAGGATGCTCTGCGCGCTTTTCTTGCTGGCCATCGGGGCCCTCTCTGGCTGATAAATCTGGCCCTGTGTATTGGCTCGTGCGCCAAGGGGCAAGCCGGTTGCTGCGCCGGCCCGCAGCGGCCCGCACCCAGCCCGGCACCGCGCTACCTGACAACCGCGCGCGACAGCCGCGCGCGCGAGATCGCCTCGGCCTCGCGGCCATGGATTTCCTCGAAGTGATCGAAGGCGCTTTCGACCCAGGCGGTGCCCTGGGTGGCTGCGGCCAGTTGCGAAAGCAGCGCATCGCGCGCGGCGCTCGGCAGGGTCGCGCGGAACACGTCCCAGCCGCGCTGGCCGGGGTCGGCGTCAAATCCCAGAACCTGCCCCTTGAGCCCCGACACCAAGGCCACCAGAGCCCCGGACCCACCCGAGGGCACATGGATCGTGACCCTGTCGATACCCTGCAACAGCTGCGGTGCGGCCAGTGCCAGCCCCTCGCGCACCGCCATGCGCCCGGCGGTGCGGAACGCATGATCGGAACTGTCCACCGCATGATGCTTGCCATCGGTCAGGGTCACGGCAACATCGACCACCGGAAAGCCCAGCGGACCGCAGGCCATCGCTTCGCGCGCGCCTTCGGCGACCGAGGGGATGTAGCCGCGGGGCACCGCGCCGCCTTTCACGCTCTCGTCAAAGGCGAAACCGGTGCCGCGCGGGCGTGGGCCGAGCACCAGCGCGACCTCGGCGAATTGCCCGGCGCCGCCCGACTGCTTGCGGTGTCGGTGGCGCACCTCGGCACGCCCCGAGATCGTCTCGCACCAGGTCGGATGCGGGGCGCGGGTTTCAGGGTCCAGGCCGAAATCGGCCTCGAGCTGCGCCAGAACGCGGCGCAGATGCTGTGGGCCCTGCACGGCGATCTGCGGCAACCCGGTCTCGTCCTCGGCGCCGACCGTCAGGCTGGTATCGGTTTCCGCGAGCCGCGCCAAGGCCCCGGACAGCCGCACCTCGTCGCGTTCGGACCCCGGGACCAACACGCGAGCCAACATCGGCGGCTGACGATGCGCCCAGTCCGGGGCCGCCCGCATCCCGGTTGCGTCCAGCGGCCGGCCGGCCGCCAGGTGATCGGCCTTGATTGTCAGCGCGACTTCGCCCGCCGACAGGCTGGCACAGCCGGCGCCGCCCGGCAGGATCAGGCCACCGATCGTGCCGCCCCCCAGCGGGGTGCCCACCGAGACCGGCGCGTCCAGCGACCGAACGGCCACCACCTTGCCCAGATGTTTGCGCAGTGCGGCCTGGAAAGCCACCGCCGGTGCCCCGCCGAGCCGCGCCGAAAGGGCGGCGCAGCCGGGAACCTCGTGGCGCAGCGCCTTCATCAGCCGGGTGACGCCGTTCAGATGGCTGGCGGCACCCAGGAAAGCGGGGGTCAACACGTTCTGCGCCAGTTCGCGGCGCGCGATCTCGAACAACGCGCTTTGAGCGGGGACGTGATCGTCGATCAGATCTTCGAGCAGGTGATCGTCGTATTCGGACATGTGTTCGAGCAACGCCGTGCGGGCCTCGTGCTCTCGCGCGGCGACCTCGCCCCGTGGCAGTTCGACCAGTGCAGAGGCCCGACCCTCGCGGTAGTGCCAGGCGCGTTCCGAGATCAGGTCGACGGCGCCGACCACCGCGCCTGCGGCACGGATCGGGATCTGGCGCAGCACGATGGTATGATTGGCGACCCCCTGCAAGGCGGCGACGGTGTCGCGCAACCGCCCCGGCACGCCGTCGATCTTGTTGATGAAGAGCACACAGGGGGTGCGTGAGGCCTCGATCGCGCGCAGCCAGGGCGCGGCCAGCACCGCCGCGTCGGGGGCGGGACCAACCACGAGCACGGCCGCGTCCGAGGCCATCAGCGCGCCGGATGCCTGCGCCACGAATTCGGCGCCGCCAGGCAGGTCGAGCGCGCACCAGGGTTCATCGAGAAATCGAAAGGTGGTCAGGGCGAGCGGGCCGAGGGTTTCCGCTTGCACCGGTTGTCCATCAAGCCCCGAGAGCGCGCGGATGAGGGTCGATTTCCCCGATTGAGACGGTCCAAGAACGCTGATGCATCGCATGATTGCCCCCTTGCAAGGCTGCTTCCGGCCAAGAGCGGGCCGGGCGCGCCACCAGCGCAGGCGGCGCCTGCCGACCCATGATGAACCCGCGTGCGGGATGCGTCAATGATCCCGCGTCGCGGGAGGCATCCGTCTCGTTCGGAGGGGGGCGGACCTTAGGGGGCATCGAGCCCCCACGGTCCGCCGGGAGGGTTCCCCTCCCACGGCGCTGCGCGCCTCCCACCAGAGTATTTGCGGCAAGATGAAGGGGGCGTCAGGCGAGGGTGGCGAGCCGCGTGATCAGATCGGCGATCTGGCCTGTGTCGGCATTGGCGAAAGCGATGCGCATCTCGCGCGCGCCCTCGGCCTCGGTATCGGGCCGGAACATCGTGCCGGGGAGCATCAGCACGCCAGTCTCGGCCAGCAGGCGTTTGGCGGTTTCGGGCGCCGGGGCGTCGAACGGATGACGCAGATAGGCGAAATAGGCGCCGGCGCCCCTCAGGTCCCAGCCGGGCAGCCGGGCGATCCCCGCGACCATTGCCGCGCGTCGGTTCAGGATCTCCTGGCGTTCGCCGGCGAGCCAGGTTTCGAGATTTTCCAGCCCCCAGAGCGCCGCCATCTGGCCGGGCCCGGAAACGCAGATCGTCACCGTGTCGAGGAATTTCTCGATCTGGGCGAGGCGGGCGGGTGCGGTGGCGATGGCTCCGACGCGGTGGCCGGTCAGGCGGTAGGCCTTGGAAAAGCTGTAGAGGTGGATGAAACTCCGGTCCCAGTCAGGGTCGGTAAAGAGGTCATGGGGCGCGCCCGGGTCAGGGTGGAAGTCGCGGTAGGTTTCATCGACGATCAGCGCGATCTTGTGGCGGGCCGCCAGCGTGGCGAACTGGCGCAGCAGCGCTGCCGGATAGGCGACGCCGCCGGGGTTGTTGGGGGTCACCAGCACGATCGCGCGGGTGCGCGAGGTGATCAGCGCCGCGCAGGCGTCGGGGTCGGGCAACAGCCCGGCTCCGGTCGTCAGGGCGACCGGAGCAATGCCGGTCATCGACAGCCACATCGCGTGGTTGAAATACCAGGGCGTCGGCAGAATAACCTGGTCGCCGGGCCCGGCGAGCGTCGCCACGGTTGCGCAGAACGCCTGGTTGCAGCCCGAGGTCAGCGCGATCTGGTCGGCGCGGATCGACCCGCCATAGAGTGCCTGGGTGCGTGCCGCCAGCCGCTCACGCAGCGCCGGGTTCCCCAGCACCGGACCGTAGAGGTGGATGGTCGGATCCTGCTCGATGGCGTCGGCCATCGCGGCACGCAGCGCTGCGGGGGGCGGGGCGACGGGGGCGGCCTGGGACAGGTTGAGCAACGGCCTGTCGCGCGGCGGCGCGATCTCGGACAACCAGCGCCGGGCTTCGGGCACCGGCGGCGAGAAAGTTGCGGCGAAGGCGGGGTTCAGGGGCAGCGACATGGACAGGATCCGTTACCGGGGATGCGGTGTCGGGGCGCGGCCCCCGTCCGCCGCGGTTCGGTGCACCTTGCCGCAGCCCCGAGCGCGGGGCAAGCATCCGATGCACAGGGTTGCCAAGCCTGCGCGCAGCGCGCATGACGGGGAAAACGAGGTGCCCATGACCCCCGCAGCAAGACAGGCCGCCGCCATCGAGATCCTGGACCGTTGGGCACAGGGCCAGCCGATCGAGGCAGGTCTGACTGGCTGGGCGCGTGCCAGCCGCTTTGCCGGATCGAAAGACCGCGAGGCGGTGCGCGACCTGGTGTTCCAGGCGGTCCGACGGCGGCGGTCGGCGGCGGCCCTTGGCGGCGGCGAGACCGGGCGCGCGTTGGTGCTGGGTCTGGCGCGGGCCGACGGGCAGGCGCCTGACTGGACCGGCGCGGGCTATGGGCCGGCGGCGCTGGATGACGCGGAACTGGCGCTGTGTGCGGCGCCGCTGCCTGACCTGCCGCGTGGCATGGCGCTGGATTGCCCTGATTGGCTGTTGCCCGCCTTTGACGCGGCGCTGGGTGCGCAGACCGATGCAACCCTGTCCCTGATGCGCGACCGCGCCCCGGTTTTTGTCCGGGTGAATACTGCGCGGGCGCGGCCGGTCGATGTCTTGGCCGACCTTGCGCGCGACGGGATCGCAGCACAGCCACATCCACTGGCGCCGACGGCCCTGGTCATCACGGAAAACCCGCGCCGGTTGCGCACCACGGACGCCTATCTGACCGGACGCTTCGAGTTGCAGGATGCCGCGAGCCAAGCGGTCGCACTTGACTTCGCGCGGCATGTGCCGCCGGGCTCTGCAGTGCTCGACTATTGCGCTGGGGGCGGAGGCAAGGCGCTGGCGCTTGCCGCGGCGGGGCTTTCGATAACCGCGCATGACGCCAATCCGGCGCGGATGAAGGATCTGCCCGAGCGTGCCGAACGCGCCGGGGCGCGGGTGACGATCCTGCCGGGCGCGGCGTCGGGACCCTGGGGCGCGATCCTGGCCGATGCGCCCTGTTCGGGATCGGGCAGCTGGCGACGCGCGCCCGAGGCGAAATGGACCCTGACACCCGAGCGGCTGGCCGATCTGACCGCGATTCAGGACCAGATCCTCGCCGAATGCGCGCAGCTTTCGGCGCCGGGGGCGGTGATCGGCTATGCGACCTGTTCGCTCTTGCGCGCCGAGAACGAGGATCGCATCACGGCGTTTCTGGCGTCTCGACCGGGCTGGGCGCTGGAATTCCAGCGCCGGCTGGGCCCTTTGGACGGCGGCGACGGGTTCTTTCTGGCGGTGCTGCGGCGCAATTGAGGGTTTCCCTGGGGTCAGAGGTTGCGAAAACAACCTGAAGTGGTATTCTGGCGGTGTTAATCATCCTTTAACCCCTTAAGAACACAAAATATCCCATGCCCCTTTCCCGCCGCGGGTCCGAATCGTCCGCCATGACAGTCAGCCTTGCCATCGAACCGCCAGCCGTGACCCCCGCGATGAGCGATCCACTGCTGCGCGTAGCGCCGCAAGCACGGCTGCTGGTCGGGCTCGGGCTCGCGATGATCGTCGCGGCGGGCTTGGGTGGTGTGACCGGATTCGCGATGCCGGCGATGATCGCAGGGGCGGCCGGGGCGGGTCTGGTGCTGCTGGCCGGTTCTGCAGGGGCGCTTTCGGCCCGGCAAACGAAACGGCGCGGGCGTGCGTCTCGCGCCATGGCTGCCCTGCTGTCGGACGATCCGGACCCGGTCATCGTCACCGACACGCATGCGGTTCCGACTGCCTCGAACCGGGCTGCCACGGCCATGACGGATCTGGCGGGGCGACTGTCAGACTGGTGTGTCGAGCCTTCTGCCATGGTGGCGTCGATCTTGTCCGAGGTTCGAACCGTTGGGGTATCCAATCGGGTTTTAACTAGAAAAGACAAAGAATTGCGCGTGTCAGCGCATCGAACGCCGGAACGGGATCTGATTGTCTGGCGTTTCACCGGGCAATCCACCGGGCGGGCGCAGGCATCTGTGCGTGGTCTCGACGGGCTGAAGGTGCCGGTCGTCACTCTCGACGGGGAACACGCCACGGGCAACGCGGCGGCCTTGTCGCTTGGGGATTACGACGGCTGCGTCCGGATCGCGCGCAGCGTCCTGCGATCGATGCGGACGCCGCTTGCCGGGCCGGTATGCACGCCGGTGACCTTGCCCTCGGGCACGGTGATGCAGGCCCTGCTGATCCCGGGGCGCGATGGCGCTGCCGATGTGGCGTTCCTGCCGTCGACACGTCCGGCTAGCGAACACGGCACCACGCATGTCACCGATTTCGAGGAAATTCCTGTCGCTCTGGTGCAACTCGATGCGCAGGGACGGATCGCCGGAACGAACCGGCTGGCGCGGACGTTGTTGTCCCTGGACAAGGACGAGTCGCGGTTTTTCTGGCAGGTTGTCGAAGGGCTGGGGCGCCCGGTCGCCGACTGGCTCGACGACGCCCAGGCCGGACGCGCGCTGGGGCGGCCAGAGGTTCTGCGTGCGTCCCTGTCCGGTCCCGAAACCTATGTCCAGATCATCCTGCGCCGCCTCGGGGGCGCCGGGGCCGAGGGCGGACTCGTCGCCGTGATTTCGGATGCGACCGAACTGAAATCGCTCGAGGCGCGTTTTGTCCAAAGCCAGAAGATGCAGGCAATTGGCCAATTGGCCGGCGGTATTGCTCATGATTTCAATAATTTGCTGACCGCGATCTCGGGTCATTGCGATCTGTTGCTGATTGACCGCGATCGTTTCGATCCAGATTACAACGACCTGTTGCAGATACATCAGAATGCCAACCGTGCCGCGGCCCTGGTGCGTCAACTTCTGGCTTTCTCGCGCAAGCAAACGATGAAACCCGAGATCCTGAGACTCGAAAGCCTGCTGGAGGAACTGACGCATCTTCTTACCCGCCTGGTGGGCGAACGGATCAACCTAACCTTGTCGCATGACCCGTCGTTGTCGGCGATCCGTGCCGACCGTCGGCAATTGGAGCAGGTGATCATGAATCTGGTGGTCAATGCCCGCGATGCGATGCCGATGGGGGGCACCATCCGCATTGAAACTGAAGCCCAACACATTGAATGCGAACAGGAGCACGGCCGCGCCCGAATTCCGCCCGGGGACTATGCCCTGATCCGCGTGATCGACGAGGGAATCGGAATCCCGGCCGACATCATCGACAAGATTTTCGAGCCGTTCTTCACCACCAAGAGGCTGGGTGAGGGCACCGGGCTGGGGCTGTCGACAGCTTATGGCATCGTCAAGCAGATGGGCGGGTATATTTTTGCCGAAAGCGTCGAGGGGTCTGGCACGGTCTTCACGCTGTATTTCGGCAGCTTGGCCGACGAGACGCATCGGGCAGAGCCCACACGGCCTCATCATCACGGCACATCGACGGCCATCGATTCGTCGCGGGGGGCATCGCCGGTCCTCGCGCATCCGCAGCAGTCCGGGACACAGCCACACGATCGCCAAGAGGGGGCCGGATCGATCCTGCCGCCAATCGCCACGCCGAATAACCCCGCACGGGGAAGCACGATCTTGCTGGTCGAGGATGAGGCACCGGTGCGTGCCTTCGCAGCGCGGGCCCTGCGGCTTCAAGGGTATCAGGTGTTCGAGGCTCAGGACGGTGAACAGGCGCTCGAGTTTCTTGAAGATGCCGGGCTGCGTGTCGATCTGTTCGTGACGGATGTCATCATGCCCGGTATCGACGGCCCCGGATGGGTTACGCAGGCGCTTGCGCAACGGCCGGGCACGCCGGTGGTGTTCGTTTCTGGATACACCGAGGACATGCTGAGCGAGGCGCTGAGTCGAATTCCCCAGTCGGTCTTTTTGGGCAAACCGTTTTCCCTGCACGAATTGAGCGCGGCGATTCAGACGCAGCTGGCATGCTGACCCGATTGGCCAAGGACCAGGGCGTCGCCTGCGGTCCATGCCAGGTCGCGCGGGACGCTTGCAAGTCGGGGTCCTGCTGCTAGGAAGGGCGCGACCCTTGAACGGACAGCAAAATGACTGACATCGACACCTTGCGCGACCGCATTCGCCATACCATCGACACCAAGACTAAACCGCTTGGCGCCTTGGGCCGGATCGAGGATCTGGCGGCGCAAATCGCGTTGATCCAGCAGACAGCGGCGCCCAGGATGACCGCTTGCACCCTGACGATTTTCGCCGCGGATCACGGGATTGCACACGCCGGCGTTTCGGCCTTTCCGCAGGTGGTGACCGGGCAGATGGTGTTGAACTTCCTGTCCGGCGGGGCCGCGGCCAATGTCTTTGCCGCAGTGAACGGCGTGACGCTGCAAGTGGTCGATGCCGGGGTTGCCGGCGAGCCCATCAGCCACCCGGCACTGATTGACCGCCGGATCGCACCGGGCACCGGAAATTTCCTGACCGAACCTGCGATGACGCCAGCCCAGGCTGAACAAGCGCTGGATCACGGTGCGGCGGTGGCCCGCTCGGCTCGGGGCGAGGCGCTCGCCTTCGGCGAGATGGGGATCGCCAACACCGCCACCGCCGCTGCGCTTACCCACAAGCTGACCGGTCTGCCGCTTGCCGATCTCGTCGGGCGCGGCACCGGGCTTGATGACGCCGGGCTGGCCAACAAGGTCGCCATCCTGAGCCGGGCCGTGGCGCGCACCGGGACTCTGGACGCGGAACAGGCAATGGCCGAATACGGCGGGTTTGAGATCGTGATGATCGCCGGCGCGATGTTGGAAACTGCGCGCTCGGGGCGCGTGGTGATCGTCGACGGTTTCATCGCCACGGCGGCTGCGGTGCTGGCGGTCACGCTGGAACCGGAGTCGCGCGCGGCGATGGTCTTTGCGCATCACTCGCACGAATCGGGGCACGGCGCCTTGCTGGCCCATCTCGATGCCCGCCCGCTGCTGGCGCTCGACATGCGACTGGGCGAGGGCACCGGGGCTCTGTTGGCCTGGCCGTTGCTGAAGGCGGCGGCGGCGATGATGACCGACATGGCCAGCTTCGAGACCGCCGGTGTCTCGACCCGCGACTGAGCGATGCGCGGCGCGCGCGCGGCCTTGGCATTCCTGACCCGGTTGCCCGCTGGGCGCCTGGACAGCGCGGATTTCGCCCGCGCGCCGGGCTGGTTCGCGGCGATCGGCCTCCTGATCGGCGGGTTTCAAGCGGTGGTTTTCGCGGGCGCCGCGATGCTCTGGCCGCCGGGTCTGGCCGCTCTGGTGGCGGTTGCGGCGGGGCTGATGATCACCGGCGCGTTGCACGAGGATGGGCTGGCGGATATGGTCGACGGGCTGGGGTCGGGCCGCCCCGCAGAGCGCGCGCTGGAGATCATGCGTGACAGCCGGATCGGCAGTTTCGGGGCGCTGGCGCTGGGTCTGGCGTTGGCGGCGCGGGTGATGTCCCTTGCTGCCCTTGGTCCGGTGGCGCCTGCGACACTATGCGCGGCGGGCGGGCTCAGCCGCGGGGCGATGGCGCTGATGTTACGCGCCGGACCCTATCTGCGACCTCGTGGCGCGGGCAGTGGCATGACCGGGCCATTGAGAACCGGGGCCTTGGCGGGCGCGGCGCTGGGCGCGGCGCTGCTGGTGTGGTGGTCGGCGGGCTGGGCGGTGATCGGCGGGCTTGCCGGGCTGGCCCTGGGAGCAGGGGCTGCGCGCGGCTGGGCGATGCACCGTCTGGGCGGGGTGACCGGCGACGTGTTGGGGGCGGCGCAGGTTCTCGGCGAGATCGGATTTCTGATGGGAGTTCTGGCATGTCTCTGATCTTGTTGCGCCATACCCGGCCCGAAGGCGCCGATGGCTTGTGCTATGGGCGCACCGATCTGGCGCTGGCGGACGGGTTCGACGCGGCGGTTGCGCGGTTGCTCGAAGACCTGCCGCAGGTTGCCCGCATCCTGTCGTCCCCGTTGTCGCGCTGTCGCCGCCTCGCCGAAGCGATCGGCGCGGCGCGCAACCAGCCGGTCGAGGTCGACGACCGCCTGATCGAAATGGATTTCGGACGCTGGGAAAACACCAGCTGGGACACGATCCCGCGTGCCGAGATCGACGCCTGGGCGCAGGATTTCCACCATTCGAAACCCCATGGCGGCGAATCGGTCGCCGAGTTGTCAGCGCGCGCGCAGGCGGCGTTTTCGGCTGCGGTTGCAGGCCCGGTTCCGGCGCTGGCGGTGACCCATTCTGGCGTGATCAAGGCGGCGCTGGCGGCCACTGGTATCCCCGGTGGCTGGCATGCCAACACCGATTTCGGCGACTGGCGGCGCATCGCCTGGCCATGAGCGGGGCCTTCACCCTGGTGCTGGGCGGCGCTCGTTCGGGCAAGAGCGCACTGGCCGAGCGGCACTTGCTGCAGCAGGCAGAGGGGCGTGCGCCTGTCTATTTGGCCACCGCCGAGGCCCGGGATGACGAGATGCGGGCGCGGATCGCTCAGCACCGTTTCCAGCGCGCCGGGCAGGGCTGGCAGACACAGGACGCGCCGCGCGATCTGGTCGGGGCCTTGGCCGGGCTGCCCGTGCAGGCCCCGGTGCTGATCGATTGCCTGACGCTGTGGTTGACGAACCAGATGCTTGCCGATGCCGATCTTGCCGCCGAAGCCCGCGCGCTTGCCGAAGCGATCGCGCGGCACGCGGGGCCGGTGGTTGCGGTCGCCAACGAGGTCGGGCTGGGGATCGTGCCCGAAAACGCGCTGGCGCGCCGGTTTCGCGATGCGGCGGGGCGACTGAACCAGGATCTTGCGGCACAGGCGGGGTGCGTGGTTTTCGTTGCCGCCGGATTGCCATTGGTGCTCAAGGGGCAGATGTGACCCTGCGTTCCGTCCGTCGGCAAGCTTCGCCTGGTGCGCGTGGGCTTGGCGCGGCAGGGAACTCGGCATAGCCTGCGCGCAGCATGCAACCGAACCAGATCGACACCTTTCTGGACCTGTGCGAAACGCGCAGCTTCAACCGCACCGCCGACCGGCTGGGTGTGACCCAATCGACCGTATCAGGGCGCGTGGTGGCGCTGGAGCGGGCGTTGGGTGTGGCCCTGTTGCGCCGGTCGCGCGCCGGCTGCGACCTGACCGCCGAGGGGCTGCGGTTCGAGCCGCACGCCCGTGCCCTGCGCCATGCGATGACAGAGGCGCGCGCCGCCGCGCGTGGCACCGGCGGCAACGCGATGTCGATCCGGCTGGGGTTGCAATACGATCTGGCCGCCGCCGATCCCGCGCGCTGGGTCAAGCGGATCCACGCCCACCTGCCGAAGGCCGGGATCTACATCGAGGTCGACAACTCGGTGCAGATGTGTCGCGATGTCCAGGGGGGCGTGCTGGACCTGGCCCTGATGTTCACGCCACAGCCGGCCCCGGACCTGAACTTCGAGACCTTGGGCGAATTGCGCTATCGGATGGTCGCGCCAGTGGGTGCGGGGTTGAGCCGGTTCGACGCGATCACCCCTGAACGCTATGTCATGGCCTGCCTGTCGCCGGCCTTCGAGCGCACGCATGCCGCGCTCTTGCCGCATCTCAGCCGCCCGCCCATGGCCGCCGGTCACAGCACGACCTTGCGCGGCCTGATTCTGGATTTGCGGCTTGCGGGGTATCTGGAGGACGGCATGGCGCAGGCGTTGATCGCCAAGGGGATTGCCGAACCCGTGCGCGATGCGCCGCAGATGACACAACCCGTGCATGCGGCGATCCACTACCGCAACCGCCATCGCTCTGTTTGGCGCAAACTGATTGGCGCGCTGCGCCAGACCCTGGGAGACCTTGAATGACCGACCGCGATCCAAAGGACTATTCGTGGCTGCCCGCCGATATCCGCGCCTTCATCGCCCGGACCGATGCCGCGTATCCGCCCGATGCGGTGAACTTTACCATTGCCGAGCAGCGCGCGTTCTATGACAAGCTCTGCGCGGATTTCGCGCCACCCTATCCCGAGGGGCTGCGGTCCGAAGATCTGACGATTGCCGGGGTGCCGTGCCGCCGCTACACGCCGACCGCGCCGCGCGACGGTGTCACGGCAGTGTATTTCCACGGTGGCGGGTTCATCCTTGGAGGGTTGCACAGCCACGATTCGATTTGCGCGGAATTGGCGCAGGGTGCGCAGGTCACGCTGATTGCGGTCGATTACCGGCTGGTTCCCGAACACAAGCATCCGGCCGCCTATGACGATTGCGTGGCCGTGGTCGAGGCGATTCCGGGGCCGAAAATCCTGGTGGGCGATAGTGCCGGGGCCAATCTGGCGGCGTCGATTTCGGCGACGCGCAAGGCGGGGATTGCCGGGCAGGTTCTGATTTATGGCGGGTTCGGGCGCGATCCGTCCCTGCCCAGCTTCAGCCGCCATGCCTTTGCACCGGGGCTGACCCGCGCCGATATCGAATACTATGGTGACATGCGTTTTGACGGGGGCCGCCCGGACCGGGATGTCACAGCCGTGCCGCTGGATGCCGACGAGTTCGGCGATTTGCCTCCCACGGCGCTGTTTTCCGCCGAATGCGATCCGCTTGCGTCCGAGTCCGTGGAATATGCCGCCCGTCTGGCCGAAGCGGGCGTGCCGGTGGAGTTCACCGAAGAGCCGGGCATGATCCACGGGTATCTGCGCGCGCGGCTCATGTCCGAGGGCGCGCGCAGCTCTTTCGCGCGTATCACCAAGGCGCTGGATGCCCTGGCGACGCAGGCGCTACATCAGTAGCGCACGACCGCTTCGAAGATCTCGGGGACTTCGAAATCGGCGTTCAGGATCTCGACCAGCGGAAAGGTGTAGGACGCGCTCTTGCCATCGTCCGACAGTGTACCGTTGGTCGAGACAACCTCGGCCCCGGCGATGCGCACGGTGAAGGTGTGACCTTCCAGCATCGGGCGCATCATCGCCATCGTCTGCGGATCCTCGCGCATTTGCGCGCTGTCGGCGGTCATCGCCCCCAGCGGGAACTCGACGCGCACGGTGCCGTCGCCAAGATCGGTCGCGACCGGCGCGGGCTCACCGGGGTCGCCATCGAAGACTTCGGCAAAGGTGCCTTCGATCAGCATGTTGCAGCGTGCTGTGGTGTCGGTCTGTTCCAGCGTGCCGCCCTCTTCGGCGTTGCAAAACGACTCGGTGCCGCCCATCATCGCCAGGATTTCGGTCTGCACCTCTGTGTAGCCGGTCAGGCGGGCGGTCTCGGGGCCCGTGATCGTGGTGGTCAAATCAACGTCAATACAGCCAGACAGCGCAACGGCGGCCGCCAGTGCGGTGAATTTCATCATGCGCATCGAAAACTCCTTATGCGAATACCTGCGGCCAGAGTAACACGCAGGGGAACCGGTGCCAGTGCTTTTCCGCCGCAGGGTGCGGCGAAAAGGCTCACAACCTCGTGCCTCTGGCGCGCTCAGTTGGCCGTGCAATGCGCACCCGTGGGCGCCGCGCCCGATCCCAGTGCAATCGCCGCCGGAAAGCGGAACGGGTCGGGCAGGCCCCGCGCGGCGGCGTCCCAGACGATCAGCGCGGCCAGCGCGGCAAGGGCAAAAGCCGCGACGCGGGGGCGGGACAGCGGGCTCATGCCGGGATCCCCAGGGCCGGACGCCGCAGAACGAAGGGTCGCAGTCTGAGGCCAAGCGCCGAACCGGCAAAAGCCGAGGCAAACCAGACCCAGCCGTGCAGACTGCCGCTGGAGATCCCCGAAAAGAACGCGCCGACATTGCAGCCAAAGGCGACGCGGCTGGAATAGCCCAGCACGACGCCCGCGACCAGCACCCAGAGCCAGCCTTGCCAGGCCAGCGCCATGCTGGGGGCGCCGGGCTCGCGCCGACCGCGCATCACCAGGAACGCGCCCAGGATCAGGCCGAT
>JAGRMK010000154.1 GCA_020441345.1 Paracoccaceae bacterium | reverse complement strand
TCCGGGTCGCCCCTGGAGCCCGCCAGATAGGTCGTCGGCCCGTCCTGGCGCACATGCACGCCCGATGGGTCGATGGTCAGCGGCAGGTCGCGATCCAGGGGCTGCGCGGCGCTGAACACCCAAGTGTAGCGTTTGCGCGGCTCGACCGGCAGGTCGATGCCGGCCATGGACGCAATACGCGCGGCGCGCGGACCGGCCGCGTTCACCACCTGCCCGCAGCCGATCACCTCACCGCTGGCCAGGGTCACACTGACCACCCGCGCACCGCTGGCGTCGCGGGTGATCGCCACGACCTCGTTGGCAATGTATTCGACGCCGCGCGCGCGGGCCGAGCGCCGCCACCAGTCGAACATCGTGCCGCCGTCGAAATAGCCCTCGTCCTTGGTGTTGATGCTGCCCAGAAGGATGTCGTCAAGCGCGTAGAACGGATAGGCCGCGTGGATGTCTTCGGGGCTCAAAAGCCGGGTTTCCGCCCCCGCCGCAACCTGCACCGCCTGGTTGGCGCGCAGCACATCGGCGAAGCCGGGATTGTCCGCCAGATAAAGATAGCCGTAATTCTGGATGCGCATTTCGGGCACGCGCGGGTCGCCGATATGGGCGCGCAGGTTCTGATAAAAGGATGCGCCGAACTGCGAGATCCGCACGTTCAGTTCGGTCGAGAACTGCTGCCGGATGCAGGAGTTGGTGTGCGCGGTCGAGCACATCTGATACCCGGGGTCTCTTTCAACCACCAGAACGCGCCCGTCGAAATCGGGCGAGTCGGTCAGGAACCACGCGGCCGAAGACCCCATGATCGCCCCGCCGATGATGACGACATCATAGGTCTGGTTGCGCGGCGTTGTCGGCAGGCCCTGCGTTGTCAAATCGCTTACTCCACCTGGTTGCGGGGCGCTGGCCCGGATGCGGTCTGATGCAACTTCCGCCGAAAACCGGGGCAACGCAAGATCCCGGCGCGCGCAGGGCAAGCAGACCGCCCCCTCTCCTGGAGGCCCGAAAGCCAAGGCTGGACAGGATTTGCATGAAACCGCCACACAGGATGCTATGCTTGGAAAAGACCGTGCCAGATCAGAGGGGGCGCACCGCGATGACCAGATTTCGGGAAACCGCCAACGCATTTTGCAAAAGCCTGCCCGGCGCAGAATGGTCGGACCCCTGGGGCGGCGGACACGACGCATGGAAGGTCGGCGGCAAACTGTTTGCGGTGCAGGGTGTGAATCCGGGCCTGTCGGTCAAATGCGCGGATATCGACACGGCGCAAATGCTGATCGAAGCGGGCGTGGCGCAAAAGGCCGCGTATTTTCATCGGTCCTGGGTCTTCTTGCCGGAAACGACCGATCTGGACGAGGTGCGCCACCGCATTGAAACGTCCTATGACATCGTGCGCGCGAAACTGCCGAAAAAGGTCCGCGCGGTCCTGCCACCCCGCCAGGGATAATGCGCGCCGTGCGTCTGTGCCCGAAACAACAAAGACCCGGGCATCGCGGCCCGGGTCTTTGGAGAAATGGTGAGCCGGATAGGGATCGAACCTATGGCCAACTGATTAAAAGTCAGTTGCTCTACCGCTGAGCTACCGGCCCACACTGCGAGGCTAACTAGAAAGAACCATCGCCGGGGTCAAGCCGTAGAATAGGATTTTTTCTGATAGAATGCACGCTTGAACCGCAATCCGCGCTTTTGCCTGCCTGACGCAGAGCCTGCTCAGCCTGCTGTCAGCATATAACCCTCGCCACGCACGGTTTGCAAAAAGCGCGGACGGCGCGGATCGGGCTCTATCTTGCGGCGCAAGCGGGTGATCTGCACGTCAATGGCACGCTCTTGCGAGGGTTCCGAGATCGCCAGCCCCCGGTCGCGGCCAAGATGCTCGACCAGCGCCTCGCGGCTGACGACTTCGCCCTGACGCGCAGCCAGAACCCGCATCAGCGCCGATTCGGTTTGGGTCAGTCGCACCGGTTCGGTGCCCTCGCGCAGTTCGCCGGTTTCCACCTCGTAGCGCATCCGTCCGAGAATCAGCACCTGGGGCGACAGCGAGGCCAGTTCGGCGCGGGGCGCGCGGCGCAGAATGGCGTTGATGCGCAAGACCAGTTCACGCGGCTCGAAGGGTTTGGGGATATAGTCATCCGCTCCCGCCTCCAACCCGACGATCCGGTCGCGCGCCTCGCCGCGCGCTGTCAGCAAGATCACCGGCGTCGCCATCTTGCCGCGCAGCCATTGCGTCAAGGCAACGCCATCCTCGCCCGGCATCATCACGTCCAGCACCAGCAGGTCGAACGACAACCCGCTGAGCAGCCGACGGGCCTGCGCGGCGTCGCGGGCCGCCGTCACCATGAACCCCTGCTTGATCAGATACCGCTTGAGCAACTCGCGAATCCGCTCGTCATCGTCGACGATCAACAGATGGGCGGCGTGAGGATCGCTCATGTCCGGCTGTCCTTCAGCGAAAGATATTGCGCGCGGATTGGTTCGTCCATCATCGCCTCCAGGACCTGCCGGAATCCGGCGACCGCCTGCGGACCCGCGGCGCGATAGGCGGCCCGCATCCGCGCGCGCTGCGCCTCGGACAATTGCCGCTCAAGATCGGCACCGCTCTGGGTCAGATACAGATGCCGCTCGCGCCGGTCCTTGCGGCCGACGCGCGATTCCACCAGCCCGTCCTCGATCAGGGTGCGCAGGACTCGATTCAGCGACTGTTTGGTCACGCCCAGAACCGACAGCAGGTTGTTCACCGTCGTGCCCCGGCTGCGGTTGATGAAATGCAATGCCCGGTGATGCGCACGGCCATATGACAGATCAGCCAGGATCCGGTCCGGGTCGGCGGTAAATCCGCGATAGGCAAAGAACATCGCCTCGATCCCCTTGCGCAACTGCTCATCGGTCAGAAACAGCAGGTTCTCGCCACCCGTGTTGCTTTCGGCCATGATCGCGATGCTCCCCGTTTGCCCGCCGCCCTCGTTACCGGGACATTTTATGTCAGACTTGTTGACTTTCCAAGAATCTATTGTTAGCGATTGCCACGATCTGCGCAACATTATGTCCGAACCGGACCTAAGAAGCGCAACATTCGAAAAAAGCGACCTACAGGAGGCGGGAATGGCCGGTGCGTATGACGACAGAGACGGGTTCATCTGGATGGACGGCAAACTGGTGCCGTGGCGCGAGGCCAACGTCCATATCCTGACCCATGCGCTGCATTATGCGTCCTCGGTGTTCGAGGGCGAGCGTTGCTATAATGGCAAGATCTTCAAGAGCCGCGAGCATTCGGCCCGGCTGATCGAATCCGGTCGGCTGCTGGACATGGTGGTGCCTTATACGGTCGACCAGATCGAAGAGGCAAAATACGCCATGCTCAAGGCGAACGGCTGGACCGATGCCTACGTGCGCGCAGTCGCCTGGCGCGGCGCGGGCGAGGACATGGGGGTCTCGGCACGGCGGAACCCGGTGCGCATGGCCATCGCGGGTTGGGAATGGGGTGCCTATTACGGCGACGCCAAGTGGCAGGGTGCCAAGCTGGATATCGCCAAGTGGAAACGCCCCTCGCCCGAGACGATTCCGACCGCCGCCAAGGCCGCTGGCCTCTACATGATCTGCACCATGTCCAAGCACGCAGCCGAGGCCAAGGGCTGCTCGGATGCGCTGTTCATGGATTATCGCGGCTATGTCGCCGAAGCGACCGGTGCCAATGTGTTCTTCGTCAAGGATGGCGAAGTACATACCCCGCTTGCGGACGCGTTCCTCAACGGGTTGACGCGCCAGACCGTGATCCAGATGCTGCGCGACATGGGACTGACGGTGAACGAACGTCACATCATGCCCGAGGAGCTGCCGACCTTCTCGGAATGCTGGCTGACTGGCACCGCAGCCGAAGTGACACCCGTCGGACAGATCGGCGAGTTTCATTTTCAGGTCGGTGAGTTGACGCGAAAAGTGTCCGACGCCTACGAGGCCCTGGTCCGCAGATGACCGGCGCAGGGTGGTGAAACGGTGGCTCGGGCGGGGCATCGAGCCCCACCCGAACCAGCGGTCCCGCCCGCACCCGCTCAAGGGGGTTTTCCACCCCCTTGAGAAACCCCCGAGGATATTTCTGGAGTAAAGATGCTCGGGGCTGCTTGAAGGGGTGCAAGGGCGCGGATAGCGTGCGGGCATGAGCACCCTTTTCTTTACCGACCCCGCCTGTCTGAGCCATGTCACACCCCCTGGCCATCCCGAACGGGTGGACCGTTTGCGCAGCGTTCTTGCGGCGCTGGAGGCGCCCGCGTTCGCGGCGCTGGACCGGCGGCAGGCCGCGCCCGCCGGTGTCGCCGAATTGCTGCGCTGTCATCCGCAAGCCTATGTCGACGCGATCCGCGCGGCGATTCCGGCCAGCGGCTCGCACCAGCTGGATGCCGATACGCATGTCTCGCCCGGCAGTTGGGATGCGGCACTGGCCGCGGTGGGGGCACTCAATGGCGCGCTGGATGCCGTGATCGCGGGCGAGGCGCGCAACGCCTTTGCCGCGATCCGACCGCCGGGACATCATGCCGAAACCGCGAAGCCGATGGGGTTTTGCCTGTTCGGGACGGTGGCGATTGCCGCGAAACGGGCGCTGGATCACCACGGCCTGAGCCGAATCGCGGTGCTGGATTTCGATGTGCATCACGGAAACGGCACGCAGGATCTGCTGTGGAACGAGGGGCGCGCGCTGTTCGTGTCGAGCCACCAGTTTCCGCTATGGCCGGGAACCGGGCGTGCGGATGAGGTTGGTGCGCAGGGCACCGTCCTGAATCTGCCGCTGGCACCTGGCACCGATGGCCCTGCGTTTCGCGCGGCCTGGGAAGAGACCGTTTTCCCGCGCGTGGACGCGTTTGCGCCAGAGTTGATCCTGGTGTCCGCCGGGTTCGACGCCCATGCCGACGATCCGCTGGCGCAGCTGGAGTTGCAGGTCGAGGATTTTACCTGGATCACCCGGCGGATCTGCGACATCGCCGACCGGCACGCCGGGGGGCGGGTGGTCTCGGCGCTGGAAGGGGGCTATGATCTGGATGCGCTGGCGGCCAGCACGGCGGCGCATGTGGCGGTGTTGATGGAGCGAGGCGCATGAAGCCAGTTGCCGAGATGAGTTTTGAAGAGGCTTTGAAGGAGCTGGAACAGGTGGTCCGCGAAATGGAAAGCGGCACTGTCGAACTGGAGAAATCCATCGACATCTACGATCGCGGCGCCCAGTTGAAGAAGCACTGCGAGGCCAAACTGGCGCAGGCGCAGGCGCGGATCGAGCAGATCACGCTGGCCGAAAACGGCCAACCCGACGGCACCGCCCCTTTCGACGCGCGATGAGCTTTCCCGACGCCTTGACGGCCGCGGCGCGGGCCGTGGCGGAACGCCTGGATTCGTCCCTGGCGACCTTGCCCGACAGTCGGGTGCGCGATGCCATGGCGCATGCTCTGCATGGCGGCAAGGGGCTGCGCGGGTTCCTGGTTCTGGAAAGCTGCGCGCTGCACGGGATCGGCCGCGACCATGCATTGAACGCGGCGGCGGCGATCGAGGCGATGCACGCCTATTCGCTGGTTCATGACGACCTGCCCGCGATGGATGACGACGATGTGCGCCGCGGACGCCCCACGGTGCATATCGCCTATGACGAGGCGACCGCGATCCTGGCCGGCGACGCCTTGCAGGCGCTGGCCTTCGAGCTTTGCGCCCAGCCCGGCCAACCGCAGGGGGCGTCGCTGGTTCTGGGGCTGGCGCGGGCGGCGGGGGCCTCGGGCATGGTGCTGGGGCAGGCGCTGGATATCGCCGCCGAAACCGCTGCAAGCCCGCTGACGCTGGAACAGATTTCTGCGTTGCAGGCGGGCAAGACCGGCGCGCTCTTTGCTTTTGCCTGCACCGCCGGGCCGGTGATGGCGGGGGCCGACCCCGCGCCGCTTTCCGCCTATGCGCAGGCAATAGGGCT
>JAGRMK010000153.1:9262-14594 GCA_020441345.1 Paracoccaceae bacterium | reverse complement strand
GCCTGCGGCCATGACGGCCATACCTCGATCCTGCTGGGGGCGGCAAAATACCTGGCCGAGACGCGCAATTTCGACGGCACCGTGGTGCTGGCCTTTCAACCCGCCGAAGAGGGCGGTGGCGGGGCAAAGGCGATGGTCGCCGACGGGCTGATGGAGCGGTGGAACATTCACGAGATCTACGGGCTGCACAACATGCCCGACCTGCCGGTCGGCCAGTTCGCGATCAAACCCGGCCCCTTGCTGGCGGCCGCGGATTTCTTTGAAATCACCGTCAGGGGCAAGGGCGGCCACGGTGCGATGCCGCATGGCGCCACCGATACCACGCTGGCCGCCGCCGCCGTGGTGATGGCGCTGCAACAGGTGGTGGCGCGCAACGTGCCCGCGCTCAACCCCGCCGTGCTGTCGGTCTGCGGCTTTGCCACCGACACGATGGCGCATAACGTGATCCCCGATTCCGTGCGGCTGACCGGGACGGTGCGCACCCTGGACGTGCCGACCAAAGAGCTGATCCGCGACCGGATCAAATCCGTCGCGCAATCCACCGCCGAGGCTTACGGCGCCAGCGCCACGCTTGACTACCAGGATGGCGTGCTGCCGACGATCAACGCCGCCGAACAGACCGGCTACGCCATCGCCGCCGCCGAATCCGTGGCCGGCGCGGTCAAGACCGATATCGAGCCGTCGATGGGCGGCGAGGATTTCGCCGACATGCTGGCCAAACGCCCCGGCGCCTTCATCCTGCTGGGCAATGGCGCGTCGGCGGGGTTGCACCATCCACATTACGAATTCAACGACGAGGCGATACCGGCTGGATGCAGCTGGTTCGCCACCCTGGCCGAACAACGGCTGCCCCTGACCCACTGAACGAGAGACCCGAACATGCCCGTAAAGAACCGCTTTGCCGAAATGCTGCCCGAAATCACCGCCTGGCGGCGCGATTTTCACGAGAACCCGGAACTTCTGTTCGATGTTCACCGCACGGCTGGAATCGTCGCCGAGAAGCTGCGCGAGTTCGGCGTCGACGAGGTGACAGAGGGGATCGGCCGCACCGGGGTTGTCGCGGTGATCAAGGGCCGCGCGACGGGTTCGGGCAAGGTGATCGGGTTGCGCGCCGACATGGATGCGCTGCCGATTTATGAGGCGACGGGTGCCGAGCATGCGTCGAAAACCCCGGGCAAGATGCATGCCTGCGGTCACGACGGACATACCGCGATGCTGCTGGGGGCGGCGAAATACCTGGCCGAAACGCGGAATTTCGACGGCACCGTGGTGGTGATCTTCCAGCCAGCCGAAGAGGGCGGCGGCGGCGGAAAGGTGATGTGCGACGACGGCATGATGGACCGCTGGGGCATCCAGGAGGTCTATGGCATGCACAACATGCCTGGCCTGCCCGTGGGTCAGTTCGCAATCCGCGAGGGTGCGTTCTTTGCCGCCACCGACCAGTTCAAGATCCATGTCGAGGGGCTGGGTGGGCATGCCGCGAAGCCGCATGACACGGTCGATACGACGGTGGTCGCGGCGCAACTGGTCAGCGCGCTGCAAACCATCGCCAGCCGCAACCATGACCCGGTGAAGAATCTCGTGGTCTCAGTCACCTCGTTCCGCACTGAATCCGAGGCCTTCAACGTCATCCCGCAACACGTCGAGCTCAAGGGCACGGTGCGCACGATGGATGCCGAAACCCGCGAGATGGCCGAAACCCGGATCAAGGCGCTGGCCGAGGGGATCTGCTCGGCTTTTGGCGCGCGCGCCGATGTCACCTATATGCGTGGCTACCCGGTAATGGTGAACAGCCCGGAACAGACTGCCTTTGCTGCCGAGGTGGCGCAAAAGGTGTCCGGCGCGTGCCATCCCGCGCCGCTGGTCATGGGCGGCGAAGACTTTGCTTTCATGCTCGAGGAACGACCGGGCGCCTATATTCTGGTCGGCAACGGCGACACCGCGATGGTGCATCACCCGGAATACGATTTCGACGACAACGCGATCCCGGCCGGGTGCAGCTGGTGGGCGGAAATCGTCGAAAGCCGCATGCCGGCGGCCTGACCGACGCGCAGGGCAGGGCAACCGCGTCAGGGCGCCCGGGCCCCTGGCTTCAGGGCGTTCGGTCGCGTTTGTGCCGATGATCGCTCTGCATCCGCTCGACCAGCTGTTCCAGCACCGCCGCCCGACCATAGGCGCGGGCGGCGGCCGGTTTCTGGCGCAGGAAGTCGGCGGTGACCAGCGCAAGCTGCTGATTGAGTCGGCGCTGCTGCGCTTCGATCCAGCGTCGATGCGCCAGCCGCGCGCCCAACATCGCCGGATCGATCGTTGCGGTGTCGCCGGTCGGGTCAAGCGGCGCCTCGGTGCGCTTGAGCGCCGTGAGCGCGGCCTGCAGACGGCTGCGCGAGGCCGCGACCGTCGCCAGTTTTGCCAGTTCGGCCTCTTTCTTCAGGGCTGACAAGGCCTGCAACCGGGCCAATGTCCGGGTCTGTCGCTGTTCCATCATCCCCTCTTGCGTGCTCGCTGACGCATGTCTTCGGCAAACCGGATGGCGGCGGCCACCGCGCGATAGTGATCGGGCGCGATCTCCTGGCCTATGCGGGTTGTGGCGAAGAGCGCGCGGGCCGTCGGCGGGTCGGAATGGATCGGCACCTTGGCGTCCTGCGCGATTTCGCGGATCCGCGCGGCGATTTCGTCGGCACCCTTGGCAACACAGACCGGCGCCCCGCCCGAATCCGGCGACCAGGACAATGCCACCGCGTAATGCGTCGGGTTGACGATCACCACGGCGGATTTTGGCACGTCGGACAGCATCCGGTTCGTCGCGATCTCTTGGGCGCGCTGGCGGCGGGCCTGTTTCATGTGCGGATCGCCTTCGGCCTGCTTGTGATCCTCGCGCAACTCCTGATGGCTCATGCGTTGTCGGCGGCCGTGGTCGAAAATCTGCCACAGGTAATCCGCCCCCCCGATCACGATCATCACCAGCACCACGATCGCCAGAAACTCGGCCATCAGGCGCAGCATGAGCGCACTGACCGGACCGGGGCTCTGGCTGAGGGTGCCCAGTAGCTCGGGCATGCGCGCCAACAGGAACCACCACAGGATTGCACCATAGATCCCCAGTTTGGCGGTGCTCTTGGCGAATTCCATCAGGCCAGAGGGGCCGAACTTGTTCTTGGCATTCGACAGGGGAGAGATCCGCGACAGCTTCGGGGCCAGCTTTTGCGGCGCGAACACCAGTCCCTTGACCGCGAACAACACCGCCAGCGCCAGCACGCCGGGCACGATGGCCACCGGTGCCAGAGCTACGCCGATCTGCGCCAGAATGGTTCCCGCGAAACCGGTTCCGCCGTCCAGCATCGCCGGTCCGACCTGTTCTGCGCGGTCCAGCAACCCCTGGCCCAATTCCCCCAGCCGGGGCGGCGCCCAGCCTCCCGGCAAGAGCGCCAGCATCAGGATCCCGATCGCCGAGGCCGCCGCCGTGAGGTCGGCGGACCTGGGCAACTCGCCGCGTTTGCGTGCTTCGTCAAGCTTGCGCGGCGTGGCCTCGTGCGGTTTCTCCGAGCTGTCGTCGTCCCCGCTCATGGCTGCACCATCAGCGCCGGGTCCGAAAGCATCGTGGTGAAGGCCGAAAGCCAGACACCGATCATCAGCGGTGCGGAAATCAGCATCAGCACCAGCCCGCCCAACGTCAGTGCCGGCGCGCCGATGAAGGCGACCATCAACTGCGGCATGGCCCGGTTGATGGCGCCGAGCGCGAGGTTGTAAAGCCCCGACCCGATGACGAAAGGCGCGGCCAGCGTGAAGGCCAGCGCAAAGGCATGGGCCACGCGCGCCGTGCCCCAGCGCGCGAGTGCCGCCGGATCCGGCCAGGCCCCGCTGGGAAAGATATCGTAAGAAAGGACGAGCAGCGCCGCCAGGTTTTCAGGCAGGCCGGACACCACGATGGCCGCCAGTCCGGCCATTACCAGAACCTGCGAGAACGCTGGTTGCGGATCGACCCCCGCACCGCCAAAGGCCTGCGCCAAAGAAGTCGCCTGCGCGGCCTTGGTGCCCGCCATCTGCAACACCATGATCATCAGGCGCAGACCGATCGCCAGTGTCAGGCCGATCAGCGTTTCGGCCCCCAGAAACAGCGCGGCGGTGACGGGCGTTCCGGGCACCGTCGGCACCCGGTCGCCGACCGCGGGTGCCACGACGACAGTCATCGCCAGCGCCGCGATCAGCCGCACGCGGGCCGGCACGACGCGTTCGCCAAAGGCCGGCAGCAGCGCAAAGAACGCACCGATCCGTGCAAAGACCATTCCGGATGCGACACCCCAACCCTGTGCCCAGGCGATCAACTCGGCGAGTGCGGGCAGCAGGTCGGGCGTCATGCGGCGACCTGCCCGACCAGCGCGGGCCGGGCCTCCATGCCGATTTCCTCGAAGGCCAGCACCGGCGCGGCGATGTCGCGCGCGGCCATCACGGTGCGCAGGAACCGGCGACGCCGCGTCGAGGTGACCAGCGCGGCCTGCGTGCCGTCTTCCGAGAGATCCGAAAAGGTCTTTGCAAGCGAATTGGCCAGGCGGCCGAAATCCTCGGGTGGCAGGGCGATGTCGGTGGCGCCGCGGTCGCCCTCGATCTGGTAGCGGGTGAACACCTCCTCCCAGGCGGGTGCCAGTTGCACCAGGGGCAGCGACCCGTCGGCGCGCTTCAGCCCGGCGACCAACTGGAATCCCAGGCGCTGACGGACATGTTCGCAAACCGCCTCGGGCGAGAGATGTTGCACGCGCAATTCGGCGATGGATTCCAGGATCAGCGGCAGATTGCGCACCGAGACGCGTTCATCCAGCAACAACCGCAGAACCGCCAGCAGGGTGTCGATCGGTACCTTGTCGGGGATCAGCTCGTCGATCAGGCGGCGATTGGCTTCCGAGCGGCGCTCGTCCGAGAGATTGGTCATTTCGTCGAGCATCCGGCGCAGTCCGCGCAGGCTCAGCAGGCGGGCGAAATTCGACTTCAGCACCTCCAGCAGATGCGTCGCCAGCACTTCGGCCGGGGCGACCACGGTCAGCCCGCCCAGTGCCGCAGCCTCTTCGTCGCGCGCGGGGATCCAGCGGGCAGGGGCCGCGTATACCGGTTCGTTCACATCGATTCCCGCCGGAGCCATGGCGCCGGAGTCCGGCAGCAGAGCCAGCCGCCGGTCGGGAAACAGCCGGTCGCGCCCTTGTTCGACGCCTTGGATCAGGATCTGGTATTCGCCCGCATTCAAGGCCGGGTCGTCGGTGAGGCGGATCTCGGGCAGGATCAGCCCGAAATGCCGCGCGACATGATTGCGCATGTTCATGATTCGCGCGTCCAGCCCGGTCGC
>JAGRMK010000153.1:0-9130 GCA_020441345.1 Paracoccaceae bacterium | reverse complement strand
CGCGAACCAGGCAGCGGCGCCCAGCAACGCCGCGCCGATGACGAAGGGCAGGAATGGCAGGCCGGGCACCAGGGCAAACAGCACCATCAGCAGCGCCACGGTCAGCAGCGCGGCGGGGTGTTTTCCAAGCTGGCCAAACAACGCGGTATCGGTCGCCCCGGTGGCCCCGCCCCGCGCCAGCAGCAGCGCGGCGGCGATCGAGATGACGACCGCCGGAATCTGGCTGACCAGCCCGTCACCGACGGTCAGGATCGCATAGGTTTCAAAGGCTTCGCTGATCGGCATGCCATGGGCGAGGGTGCCCATCATAAGCCCGACGACGATGTTCAGCAGGGTGATCAGCAAGCCCGCCACCGCATCGCCCTTGACAAATTTCGACGCCCCGTCGAGCGAGCCGAAGAAGGTGGTTTCAGACTGTTCACGCTCGCGCCGGGCCTTGGCCTCGGCGTGGGTGATGGCGCCTGCGGACAGGTCGCTGTCGATCGCCATCTGCTTTCCGGGCATCCCGTCCAGCGCGAATCGCGCGCCTACCTCGGCCATGCGTCCTGCGCCCTTGGTGATGACGATGAAATTCACGATCAACAGCACGCAGAACACCACGACGCCCAGAAAGACGCTGCCGCCCATGATGAAATTCGCGAATCCCTGAATGACCGATCCGGCGGCTTGCGGGCCGGTATGGCCCTGGCCGATGATCAGCCGCGTGCTGGACACGTTGAGCGACAGGCGCAGCATCAGCGAGGCGAGCAGCACGGTCGGGAAAATCGAGAAATCGAGCGGGCGTTCAATGAACAGCGTCAGCGTGAACATCAGGATTGCCAGCGCGAATGACGTGGCGAGGCCCAGGTCGAGCATCCAGGCGGGCACCGGCAGGATCATCATCACGATGACCGCCATCAGCGCCAGGGCCAGCAGGATCGTCGGTTGAAAAAGATGGGTGACGGTGAACTTCATGGGTGCATCACGATGAACGGTCGGGTGCCCGCGCCGGTTCCAAGCGCCGAGCGGTCGGCGTCGCCGGATGCGGAAACAGGCACCAGCGAGGCACCGCGCGGGGCCCCGGCAAGAAGCGGCGTCGCAAGGCTCGGGGCCGGGCGTGGGGCGTGGGTCCGGACCTCGTCCAGCCGTGCCGCAACCCCGCGGCCATGCAAGCCCGCGCGCAATTCGGCGAACCGCGCGCGATAGCGGGCGTTATGGCGTGGCGTGCGCGAGTGATAGGCGCCTGCCGCGGCCTCCCAGGTGCCGAATTCGCGGTGCAGGTTGAACAGGTGGCGGGCCGCGTAGCGAGCGCTGGTGATCGGGTCGAGAATCGCCTCGGGGGTGGCGAAGTGCATTCCGTGCCAGCGCAGGTTGATCTGGAAACACCCAAGGTCGATGCTGCGTTGACCGCGTGCAAGGGTGTCGCGCAAGAATGCCAGGGCCGCGTCGCGGCTGTCGAACCAGTGCCCGCGCCCGTCGGTATTCGCGGCCCAGGGCCAGGGGCGCATCCGGCCGTCCCGCCCGCGTCCGGTTTCGGTCAAGGCGATGGCCAGCAGGACATCGGTGGGCACGCCGACCTCTTGCGCCGCCTGGGCCGCAGCCGCTTCGCACAGTTCGGGGCGCGCGAATGCTGGCCATGCCGCCGGTAGCAGACCAAGCGCCAGCAGCGCGATGACCAAGGCACGGCAGAGGCGGTTCGGCCCGGGACCGGGCGGGGGAGCAGTGGACAAGCGAGAGTTCTTCATCGCATCGGTTCCTCGATCACGCCCCACCCTAGGCGCAATATGGTTGACGAAGCGTTGACGCCGACGGGTCTGATCGGGTCCGGCGACATCCGCGGATGACCTGCGACACAAGACCGCCGAGCGATTTGACGACCATCAAGGCCCGGGCCCGGCACGGCTGCTAGACTGCGTGGGAAGAAAACGGTCACCGGAGGACAAGATGAAAACGCAATCCGTATCAGCGGTATTTGGAGCCTTGGCTGCGCTCGTCCTTGCTCTTCCTGCTTCGGCGGGGGATTGCACGGGGTATGTCACGGGGGTGCGCCCTCTGTCGCAATACAACCACGCCGCGGGCACCGGGTTTCTGGCGGTCCGGGCAGGGCCTGCGTCGAACACCCGACAGATCGGAGAGCTCTACGCGGGCGACCAGATTTCGGTCTGGGAGCGTTCTGGGCGATGGTATTACGTGCGCTGCATGTCGGGGCGCTGCATGAGTCCGCTTTGGGGTCCGGCAGAGCCGACCGGATGGGTTTACGGCAACTACCTGACGATCGGCGGGGTGTGTCCCTGAGGGCGCATTCCGCCGGGGATCGTAAAAGAATGACGGCTCGCGTCGTCTTTCGACACGATTCCCGCGGCAAATTGGCCGGTTGTGCTTGACTCCGGGCGCAGGGTGAAAATGTTAAGGCGCGCGGACCTTTGGGTTCGTGCCCCTGCATTGGCGCCCCGGCGGGCCGCCCTCAGACAATGGAACCGGCATGTCCCTTGCCTTGATCGCGGCGCTTCCCTTTCTCGGTGCGCTTCTGCCCGGATTGATGATCCGCTCTGGCCGCAACACCTGTGCGACGGTGACGTTTTCAGTCACCGCGCTGGCGCTGATCGGCCTGGTGCTGAACCTGCCTGCGGTGATGCGCGGCGACGTGATCACCGAGCATTACCAATGGCTGCCCGATCTGGGCCTGAACGTGAATTTCATGCTCGATGGGCTGGGGTTCCTGTTTGCGCTGATGATCCTGGGGATCGGATTGCTGATCATCCTCTATGCGCGGTTCTACCTGTCGAAATCCGATCCGATGGGCAATTTCTATACTTATCTGCTGCTATTCCAGGGCGCGATGGTGGGGATTGTTCTTTCGGACAACATATTGCTTTTGTTGATCTTCTGGGAGCTGACCTCGTTGTCGTCGTTCCTGTTGATCGGGTACTGGAAACACTTGCCCGAAGGGCGGCAGGGCGCGCGCATGGCGCTGGCAGTGACCGGGATGGGCGGGCTGGCGATGATCGGCGGGATGCTGATCCTGGGCCAGATCGCGGGCAGCTACGACATCAGCGTGATCCTGACCCAGGGCGAGGCGATTCGCGCGCATGATCTCTATGTGCCCGCGCTGGTGCTGATCCTGCTGGGAGCGTTCACCAAATCCGCGCAATTCCCGTTCCATTTCTGGCTGCCGCACGCGATGGCCGCGCCGACCCCGGTTTCGGCCTATTTGCATTCGGCGACGATGGTGAAGGCGGGGCTGTTCCTGATGGCGCGGCTGTGGCCGGTTTTGTCGGGCACGCCGGAATGGTTCTGGCTGGTGGCCGGCGCGGGGCTGATCACGATGGTGCTGGGCGCGGTGATCGCTCTGTTCAAGGACGATCTGAAGGCGCTGCTGGCGTTTTCCACGGTCAGCCACCTGGGCTTGATCACGATGCTGCTGGGACTGGGCACCGAATACGCGGCCAAGGCGGCGGTCTTTCACATCATGAACCACGCGACCTTCAAGGCGGCGCTGTTCATGATCGCCGGGATCGTCGATCACGAGGCCCATACCCGCAATATCCGCCTGCTGGGCGGCTTGCGCAGACTGATGCCGATCACTTTCGCCATCGGCACCATCGGCGCGCTGTCGATGGCGGGGATCCCGTTATTCAACGGTTTCCTGTCCAAGGAAATGATGCTGGAGGCGGCCTGGGACACCGGCACCTGGTTCGCGGTTCTTGCCACGCTGGGCGCGGTGTTCTCGGTCGGCTATTCGTTCCGCTTCATCGTGCATACCTTCCTGGGGCCGGTGCGCGACGATTACCCGCATCACCCCCATGATCCGGGGTTCGGCATGTGGGTTTCGCCCGCGCTGCTGGCGGTGATGGTGGTCGGCATCGGCCTGTTTCCGCAGCAGACGGTGGGGGCTTTTGTCGAGGTCGTCGCAGGGGCGGTCACTGGCGGGCATCCGCATGTGCATCTGTCGCTTTGGCATGGTGTGACGCCGGCGCTGATCATGTCCGGGATCGCGGTCGGTCTGGGTCTGGTGATGCTGGCCTTGCAACGCAGCCTTGCGCCGGTTTGGGATGCCGCCCCGCGGCCCGAGGCCAAGGCGATCTTTGACGCGCTGGTCGATGGCGCGGCGGCGCTGGCGCATCGTGTCACCGACGCGCTGCACGACGGCGCGATCTCGCGCTACCTGGCGGTGTTCGTGGTGGTGGTCGTCGCTTATGGCGGCTGGGCGTTCTGGGGCGGCAGTTTCACGCCGGGAACGCGACCGATGTTGCCGGTCGGACCGGTCGAGATGGTCTTCTTCGTCCTGCTCGTCGTCGGCGCGGCCGGGGTGGTCGCGGTCCATCGCAGCCGGTTCCGGGCGCTGATGATCATCTCGATCTGCGGTCTGGTCGTGTCGATGCTTTTCGTGCGCTATTCGGCGCCGGACCTCGCGCTGACCCAGCTGACGGTCGAGGTGGTGACAGTGATCCTGCTGTTGCTGGCGCTGAATTACCTGCCCAAGCAATCGCCGATCCTTTCCAGCCTGGCAACGCGGCTGCGAGACGGGGCGATTGCGATCCTGGCGGGCGGCGGCGCGGCCGCCCTGGCCTTTGCCATTCTGACCCGCGAGATGAGCCTGCCAACGATTGCCGATTACCATATCGCCAATTCCTATACGGGTGGCGGTGGCAACAACGTGGTCAACGTGATCCTGGTGGACTTCCGCGGCTTCGATACGATGGGCGAGATCATCGTGCTGGGGATCGCCGCGCTGGTGATCTTCGCCATCGTCGAGGTGGTGCTGCATGGCCCGGCCTCGCGCCGGTTGCTGAACTGGGTGCCCGACATGCCGCAGGCCCATGACCGCCATCCGCTGATGATGGTGGTGGCGACTCGCGTGGCGCTGCCGATTGCGTTGATCGTGGGCGTATTCATCTTCCTGCGCGGGCACAACGAGCCGGGCGGCGGGTTCATCGCCGGCCTTGTCGTCGCGATTGCGCTGTTGATGCAATACATGGCCTCGGGCTTTGCCTGGAGCGAGGAGCGCCAGCGGTTCAATTATCATGGGGTGATCGCGACGGGGGTGGCCATCGCGGTTCTGACCGGCACCGTCAGCCTGGTTCTGGGCTGGAATTTCCTGACCTCGACCAATGTCTATGTCTATCCGCCGTTCCTGGAAAAGATCCACCTGGCCAGTGCCGCGGCCTTTGACCTTGGCGTGTTCCTGACCGTGGTCGGGGCGGTGATGCTGGCGCTGGCCAGCCTGAGCCGGATCGGACGCCGCGCGGGCGAAGGGGTGAACCTGACGGCGATGGATGTCGATCCCGGCGCCAATCCCGAAGTGGAGCGTTGAGATGGAACTTCTGGTTGCCCTGACTATCGGTGTGATGACGGCGGCGGGGGTTTATCTGCTGCTGCGCCTGCGGACCTTTCCGGTGGTGCTGGGCCTGTCAATGCTCAGCTACGCGGTGAACGTGTTCATCTTTGCCTCGGGCCGGCTGGTGGTCGGCGCGCCGCCCGTGCTGGGCGCCGGGGCGACGATGACCGACCCCTTGCCACAGGCGCTGGTGCTGACCGCGATCGTGATTTCGTTCGGGATGACGGCGCTGGTGGTGATCCTGGCGCTTGGCTCGTATCTGAACGCGGGCACCGACATGATCGACATTGAAAAACCGGGCGAACAGCCCGAAACCGGTCATTGAGGGGGCCTTGATGCAACACTGGATCGTCGCCCCGATTGTCTTGCCGGCCCTGATCGGCCCGCTGATCGTGTTGACCATGCGCCACGACGCGACGCTGCAACGCATTGCCGGGATCGCGTCGATGGTGGCGCTGGTCGGGATCACACTCGCGTTGCTTGTCGCGGCCAGCGGCGGCGATATCGAATCCTATGAGCTGGGAAGCTGGCCCGCGCCCTTCGGCATCGTGCTGGTGCTCGACCGGCTTTCGGCGCTGATGGTAACGCTGACGGCGTTGCTGGGGCTGATTGTTCTGGCCTATGCCAGCGCGACCGGCTGGGACCAGCGCGGGCGCAATTTTCACGCGCTGTTTCAGTTCCAGATGATGGGCCTGTTCGGCGCGATGCTGACCGGCGATATCTTCAACCTCTTCGTGTTCTTCGAGATCCTGCTGATTGCCTCTTATGGGTTGATGACCCATGGCGGCGGCCGGATGCGGTTGCGCGGCGGGGTGCAATACGTGATCTTCAACCTGGCCGGATCGACACTGTTCCTGTTCGCTCTGGGCACGCTCTATGCGGTGTTCGGGTCGCTGAACATGGCGGACCTGGCCGAGCGCGCGCTGATCCTGCCCGACGGCGACGCGGCTCTGGTGCGGGTCACGGCGGCGCTGCTGGTGCTGGTCTTCGTGCTCAAAGGGGCGCTTTTGCCGTTGCATTTCTGGTTGCCCAACACCTACGCGCTGGCGCCCGCGCCGGTGGCGGCGCTGTTCGCGGTGATGACCAAGGTTGGCGCCTATGCGGTGATCCGGGTCTATACGCTGATCTTTCCCGATACGCTGGCGGCGATGGACGGGTTGATCAGCGACGTGCTGTTGCCTGCCGCACTGATCACGCTGGCGGTGGGGATGATCGGGGTGCTGGGTGGCGGCACGCTGGCGCGAGTGGTGTCCTTTGCCGCGATCGGTTCGATGGGAACGCTGTTTCTTGCGGTTTCGACGTTTTCGGAAACCGGCATCGCAGCGGCGCTCTATTACCTCGTGCATTCGACGCTGGCGGGGGCGGCGCTGTTTCTGATCGTCGATCAGGTGCGCGCCCGGCGCGGCAATTCCGCGTTGCGGGTGCAGGCCCCGATGAGCGGCGGCGGGCTGGTCTCGGCGCTGTTCTTTGTCGCGGCCATCGCGGCGGCGGGGATGCCGCCGCTGTCAGGCTTCCTTGGCAAGTTGCTGGTCCTGGATGCGGTGCGCGACCAGAGCTGGTGGGTCTGGGCCTGGGGTTTCGTGCTGGGCACCTCGCTGCTGGCAGTGGTCGGGTTCGCGCGCGCGGGATCGGCCTTGTTCTGGAAACCGCATGACACGATGACCCCCACGGCGGACGATTTCCGCATCGCGCCCGGCGCGACCTCGGGTGTCGGGCTGGGGGTGATCGGCGTGCTTCTGGCGCTGATCGTGGCGCTGGCGGTCTTCGCCGCGCCCGCGACCCGCTATGCACAGTCGACGGCAGCGCAGCTGTTCCATCCGGTGAGCTACATTCACGCGGTAATGGGCACCCCAGAGCAACGCGCGGCCCGCGAAGCCGCCGAGGCCGCGGCCCGTGCTGCTCATGACGCCGCTCACGGCCTTGGGGACGATGCGCCGGACGACGGTGCCGTTCCCCAAACCGCCCCCCCATCAGAGGGACACTGACATGCGCGCGCGCTTTCTTCCGCATCCCCTGCTGTCCCTGACCCTGTTCCTGGTCTGGCTGCTGCTGGTGAATTCGATTTCGCTCAACTCGATCGTGTTTGCCGCGATCCTCGGCCTTGTCGTGCCGATGATCACCCAGCCATACTGGCCCGACATGCCGCGCCTGAGCAAGCCGATGGCGATCCCCGCCTATGTGCTGATCGTGCTCTATGACATCGTCATGGCGAATATTCAGGTCGCGATGATCGTGCTGTTCAAGCCCAAGTCCAGGCTGCAACCGGCCTGGGTCTGCGTGCCACTGGACTTGCGTACGCCCGAGGCGATCACCGTGCTGGCCGGAACCATCACCCTGACGCCGGGCACCGTGTCCTGCGATCTGGCCGAAGATGGGCATGCCGTTCTGGTTCACTGCCTGCACGCGCCCGATCCGGCAGCGGTGCGCGACGACATCAAATCCCGCTACGAGCGGCGCCTGAAGGAGATCTTCGAATGATCGGATACGCGCTGACCTTCGCCATCGGCTGCTTTTCTCTGGGCCTGATCCTGAATTTGTGGCGTCTGGTCAGGGGGCCAAACCCCAGCGACCGGATCCTTGCACTGGACACGATGGCGATCAACGCCATCGCGCTGCTGATCCTGATGGGGATATGGCTGGGCTCGGCGATTTTCTTCGAGGTGTCGATGCTCTTTGCGCTGGTCGGCTTCGTATCGACGGTTTCCTATTGCCGCTTCATCCTGCGCGGCGACATCATCGAATGAGGGGGGCACGCGATGCCGTTCTGGGCTGAAATCACCGTCACGCTGTTTCTGGTCATTGCCGGGCTGTTCGGACTGGTCGGATCCTACGGCCTGGTGCGGCTGCCCGATCCGATGACCCGCCTGCACGCGCCGACCAAGGCGACGACGTTGGGGGTGGGCGGTGCGCTGATCGCGTCGATGGTGTTCTTTTACGCCACCGAGGGCCGGGTTTCGACGCATGAACTGCTGATCACGGTGTTCCTGTTCCTGACCTCGCCGATTACCGCGTTGTTCATCGCCAAGGTGCATCTGCACCAGCGCGAGACCCCGGACGACCTGCCGACCCCGGCCGAAGGCACGGGCTGGGCCGGGTTTGCCGCCGAAGGTCCGGCGCGCGGGGTGCGCGACTTTCCGCCAGATCCCGCGGGCGACACTGCCACGCCCGAGATATCGCGCTAAGGCCGGGCGCGGCGCGGTTCCCGCGCGGCTCGGATTGGTGTAACACTTCTGCGGTCGCCCTTGGGGTGACGGGTGCCGGGGTGTGTCTGGGTGTGGGATGCAGAGCAAATTGACGCTCTGACCGAGGTCGTCGTGCAGCGGCTTCTGGTCGAAGGCGGAACGGCGCGCGGCCTTGCGGTCGAGATCGCGACCCGTTTGGCCGCGGAGCGTCCCGACCTGCCTGCGCTGGCCGTTGCCCTGCCATTCAGCCTGGCGGCGGGCGGGATCGAGGACATGCTGGGCGGCGGGCAACAGGCCTGCGCGGCGGCCTTCGATGCCTGGCGGGTCGCGGCGCTGATCGGCGGCGATACCCTGGCGTTGCAGGCCGGTCTGGCGCGCGCGCCGACGGTTGCCGATCTGTGCGCGCACTGGGCGGACAACGACACGGTGTTCAACGCCTGAACCCGGGCCCGCACGGGGCCCGGACCCTGATTTCCGTCGGACCTTCAGGTGCCCGAGCGGGCGGCCAACAGGTCGCGGATTTCCGCCAGAAGGTCCTCTTGCGTCGGGCCGGCGGGGGCCGCGGGTGCCTCGACCGGGGCTTCGGCGCGACGCGCGCTGTCCTTGATCTTGTTCACCGCCTTGACCAGCA
>JAGRMK010000152.1 GCA_020441345.1 Paracoccaceae bacterium | reverse complement strand
TGGCGATCAGGCTGGCGATCTTTTCGCGTGCCGTCTTGCGGCCGAGCAAAAGCATCCATTCGCGGGCGGCGTCCAGTTCGTCCAGGGTCATTTCCAGCAATCGCTGGCCGACATGGGGCGTGGTCAACATGACATCTTCGAACGGTTTCTTGCGAAAACAGCACATCACCAGATCGGTGGTCGCGACCACGTCATAGGCCGCGGTTTCGCGTCCCGGACGCCCGACGAAATCGGACGGCAGCAGCAATCCGACCATCTGCCGGCGCCCNNTCTTCCATCGTCTGCGTGAGCGTTGCGATGCCCGACACGACAGAGGCCACGAAATCCATCCGGTCGCCCGACCAGACCACGGTCTGCCCGGCCTGGAAGCTGCGGTAGTATTTTATTTCCTCCAGCAAATTCAATTCATCGCCGTCGCAACGCGCGCAAACGGCCCGATGGCGGATCGGACAATCGCCGCATTGCACATGCGTGAACTTGTTGGGGGCTGTGGTGGTTTTTGTCATCGGTTTGATCTAGGTCAAGGCCCGCAGGCTGTTGTCGGACAACGTAGGCCAATGAAAAGCGAATCGCAACTCGCCCGGCTGGGTCTCTTTGACGCGCGGGTGCCCCGATATACCAGTTACCCGACGGCACCGCAGTTCGCGGATACCGTTGACCCTCAGGTGTTTAAGCAATGGCTGGGCGAAATAGAGCCCGGAAGCCAGATCTCGTTGTATCTGCATGTGCCGTTCTGTCGCAGGTTGTGCTGGTTCTGCGCCTGCCGCACGCAGGGCACGAGTAGTGAAACACCTGTTCTGGCCTATGTCGAGATGCTAAAGGCCGAACTCAAGCTGTTGCGTGCCGCTCTGCCCGAGGGCGTAACCTTGTCGCATCTGCATTGGGGCGGCGGCACGCCGACAATGATCCCCGCGGATGCCATGCGCGATCTGGCCCGAGCCGTGTTCGCGGTCACGCCACTGGCGCCGGGTGCCGAATTCTCGGTCGAGATCGACCCGAATGAAATCGACGACGCCCGCCTGGACGCCTTGGCCGATTCTGGCCTGAACCGGGTGTCGATCGGCGTGCAGGATTTCGACCCCGAGATTCAGGCGATCATCGGCCGGGATCAGAGCTACGAGATCACCCGCGCCGCCGTCGAGGCCGTGCGCGCCCGCGACGTGAAAAGCCTGAACGCAGACATCCTTTACGGCCTGCCCAATCAGACCCGGCAGCGTGTGTCCGATTCGGTGCAAAAACTGCTTTCCCTGTCGCCCGACCGCGTGGCGCTTTATGGGTATGCACATGTTCCGTGGATGGCACGGCGTCAGCAGATGATCCCCTCTGACACCCTGCCCCGCCCCGAAGAGCGCCTGGCGCTGTTCGAAACCGCGCAGCGGCTGTTCGAATGGGATGGTTATGTCGATATCGGCATCGACCATTTCGCACGCGCTGGCGACGGTCTGGCGATCGCCGCGCGAAACGGCACGCTGCGCCGCAATTTCCAGGGCTACACCGACGACAAGTCCGAGGTTCTGGTCGGGCTGGGCACCTCGTCGATCTCGCGTTTCCCGCAGGGCTATGCGCAGATGAACGCGGCCACCTCTGGCTGGGGCAAATCGGTGCAGGCGGGTGCTTTCGCCACGGTGCGCGGTCATGCGTTCGCGGGCGAGGACCGTCTGCGCGCGCGGATCATCGAGGCCCTGATGTGTGACTTCGCGGTCAAGACCGACGAACTGGTCCGCGATTTCGGCGTCACCCGCGCCGAGATGGGCGCGCTCTTTGCCCCGGTCGCCGCCAAGTTCGGTGAATTCGTAAGCCAAACGGCAGAAGGCTTGGCAATTCCGGTTGCCGGGCGCCCCCTTACCCGGATGATCGCGACGCATTTCGATGAATACGCGATGGCCAAGACCGGACATTCCTCGGCGATCTGACCACACTTCGGGAAAAGCCCGAACAAGGGCGCCGTGCCTGCACCCTTGGCTTGGCTTGGCTTGGTTACAGGCGACGCAACCGTGCGCTGAGGCGCCCGGTGCTGTCGCGGATCTCCAGCACATCCGAACCGATGCGCGCGAAATGCGTGGCCTCGGTCAGCGCATCGATCAGATGCCGCTCCACGTCGGCCCGCGCGCCATAGCACCGAACGCGGGTGGTCAGAAAATCCTCGACAACAAAACCAGAGCGCGATTCGAGGATTCGTGCCGAGATCTGGTTGCACCCGGTCGTGCCGTCGACACCGCCGCGCCGCGCGATGGTCACCTGCGCCTCCTGCATCGCGCGATCCCGGATCGACAGCATCCGCCCGTCATCGAACAAGGCATCGAGCCGCCAGCGCCCCGCGAACCCAAGATCGGCAGACGGCACGCGCGGCGCCGCTTCGTCCGGTCGGGCAACCGCACCTATCGGCACCAGGCGAAAACTCTGCCCCTGCCCGCGCGTGCCCCAGGTCGCCGCCAGACGCGCATCCACCCCGTCGGTCCCCACGAAAAGCCCGTTTTGCACCGAGCGCAGCGTTATGTCCGCCCCGGTCTGGATCAGCTCAAAGGTCTCCCAGCCGCGAATATGCGGCGAGGCCACCGCCAACAGGGTCTGCGGCCCGACCCCGGCCCGCAGGAACATCCCGCTCGCCGGGTCGCGAAACGCCACGCGATTTCCCTCCAACCGCACCATGTCCAGAACCAGCGCCTCGGGACCGCGTGCATTCGCCGCCAACAGCCCGGTGTCCGTGGTGCCGACATACTGGCCGTTGATCCGGGATTGAAAAGCGACCGGCTCGGCAGCGGCCGGACCGACAAGCGCCACCAGCACCGCACAGGCGCGAAACAGGGAACCGAACATGCGTGACCTCCACCTCTGGTATGTCGGGGCCCGAACGGGCCGGTGACGATGGGTCGAAGACAAATGCCGGTCGGTTCACTCTGCGATGGGAAACACCGGTTTCCAGGTCCGCAACGCCCGATCGCAGCGTTCGGAAACCGGGATCAGCCGCGTGCCTGCCACTCCCGCAGCGCCGCGCCAAAAGCGGCGAACAACGGACGCGACACCGGGTCGTTGGCCGCGTTGAACTCAGGGTGCCACTGAACCGACAGCGTGAACCCCGGCGCATCCCGAACATAGATCGCCTCGGGCGTGCCGTCTGGCGCATGACCGTCGATCACGATCCGCGCGCCCGCGGTCTTGATGCCCTGGCCGTGCAATGTGTTGGTCATCACCTCGGTCGCGCCCAGAAGCCGGTGGAACACGCCCCCCTCGGCAAAGGTCACCGCATGACGCAACGCGAACTTCTCTTCCAACGTGCCATCTGGCGGCATCCGGTGATTCATGCGCCCCGGCAGATCCCGGATTTCCGGGTAAAGCGTCCCGCCCATCGCGACATTGACCTCCTGAAAGCCGCGACACACCCCCAGAAACGGCTGCCCGCGCTCGACGCAAGCCCGAACCAGCGGCAGCACGATCGCATCCCGGCAACGGTCAAACGCACCATGCGCCTCGGTCGGCTCTTCGCCATATTCCGCCGGATGCACATTGGGCCGCCCGCCGGTCAGCAAGAACCCGTCAAAGGTCTCCAGCAGTTCCGCCACGGACACAAAACGCGGATCGGCCGGGATCAGCAACGGCATCGCTCCCGAAACCTCGGCGACCGCGGATGAATTCATCACCCCGCCCGCGTGAACGGCATAGGTCTCATGAAGCATGGCGCTGTTGCCGATCACACCGACAACCGGACGCTTTCCCGACATGGCTTTTCCCGTGTTGGTTCACCTGCTGCGGAACCTAGACCCTGTGCCCGCCAAGGGAAAGGGGGTCAGGCTTCGGCGGCAATCCCCGCGGCGGCGGCCCCGGCAAGACCCGCCTCGGCATCATGGTCCGATGTATCGCCCGTCACGCCAACCGCGCCGATCACCGCCCCATGCGCGTCGCGCAACAAGACACCGCCCGGAACCGGCACCACCGCCCCGCCGTAAACCCCGTTCACCGCGGCCATGAAATAGGCCTGCGCCTCGGCCCGCGCCATCTGCGCGCGCCCTGCCATGCCCAACATGACGGCGCCATAGGCCTTGCCATGCGCAATCGCGAACCGCCCCGGCGCAGCGCCATCCTCGCGCTCGAACGCCAGCGTATTGCCGCCCGCGTCCAGCACCACGACCGACAGAGGCTTGAGCCCCATCTCGCGCCCCTTGGCGCGGCTGGCGGCGATGATCGTGCGGGCTTGGTCAAGGGTCAGGGTCATGGGCAATCCTTTTGCGCTGGGCCAACCCCTGACATAACCCGCCGGGCAGGCGCCGCAAAGGTGGCCTCGGTCGTGCCCCATGAAGCGCGACTTTTGAATTGATAATGCGTGCGCGTGATTGGCGCACCTCTTTTTAGCTGGTTTTGTGTGTTTTCACAATGGCTTAGAGTGATACGGGTGTCAAACGGTAGGTATCAGGGGTGCGCAAAGCTAAGCCATTGATTTTTATAAAAATGAGAACGTTTGGTGAAGCGATTGGCGAAGCTAATCCTTCGAGAAAAACTCATCGAACGCCTTCACATTGAAACGGCTTACCCATGAGTTGAAGAAGGCACGCTTTTCTTGGGTGAACTCTTCGGAGCTTATGCCAAAGTCCTCGATTGCCTTCTCATAGTAGCGCATCAAAATGTTCGGCATTTCCGTTCCATGTGCGAGGAACTCTCTGTTGTCTGTGACTACTGAAGAATAGTCTCGGATCAGCCTGAGAATGGCCAGCGAAAGCGCCAAATGCTCTTCCTCTGTCATTTCTGCGGGAATGAGCGAAGCGGGTTCTTTCCTGTCATCATTGAGCGCCCGAACATAGCGCTCGGGCACAGCCCCCCGTGACCGCCACGCGCCTACAGTGCTTTTCCCCAAGAACAACGCTTTCGCAAGTTCTTGATCTGTTGTCACGCTATGTTTTTCCTTCAAACGGCGGATCAGGTCTTCAGCTTCCATTCTACCCCCTTTACACCCTGCAATGTGGAGTGTAATGTTACATTGTGGAACGTCATTGCAATGTGGAGCCTTGTGTATAATGAATACACCATCGCCGCAACTTCTGAAAGACGTTCGTGCCGAACTGGTGGCGCGCGGTAGCTCATTGAAAGCCTACTGTGAAGGGAATGGCTTCGTTCGCGAGGCTGTTACCGCCGCCGTATCGGGAAGACGTGCTGGACCAAAATCTGTAGCGCTTGCGCAAAGGTTCTTAGAACACCTGCGGGGTGGCGAATGAATGCGCCCTCTATGATCCGGCCTGACGAATTTGCACGGGCGGCGGGTATCTCGCTTAGAACCGCTCAGGCGGCCATGTCAGGCGCGAAGCAAGGCAAAAAATGGCACGGCCATTCCTTGCCCGTTGTCGAGTTGGCCGGAACACGGGGCGGTAAGAGCGGTAATTCGCTTGCGCTTCTAACCGACCTTCTGCCTTCCCCTCTTCGTGAAAAGCTTGGACTTGATCAGGATGAAGCCCCCGTTGAACGGCCTGTTCAAGCCCCTGTTGAATGTTGGCGAATTGAGAAGGCGGTGAAACGCCAGAGGATACTTGCGCCTGTCCTGCGAACAGCCCCAAAATCCCGTGAACGCCGGGAAGCTGTTGAACGGGCTTCGATCGATCACGAGGTGTCGAAACCCACACTCTACCGATGGCTGCGCGAATACGAAGCCAAGGGTGTTGCGGCGCTATTGCCCAATAGGCCCGTCACTGCTGGAAAGCCGCGCGTGAAGATCACGCGGGCTTGGGATAACGATTGCGGCCTGCCCGAAGAGGTTCAGGACGCAATCGCGGCCAAGCTTGCGGCCACGGCGCGCGGGTTAATCCC
>JAGRMK010000151.1 GCA_020441345.1 Paracoccaceae bacterium | reverse complement strand
ACCGCATCACCGGGCTGATCGCCGAATCGATGCGCACCGATGTGTGCTCCATCTACCTGTTCCGCGATCGCGAGACGCTGGAGCTATGCGCGACCACCGGCCTCAACCCGCAGGCCGTGCATGCCACCCGGCTCAGGCTGGGCGAGGGCCTGGTCGGGCGGGTCGCGCGCACCGCGTCGGTGGTGAACACCGCCAACGCCCCCTCGGAACGCGGGTTCCGGTTCATGCCCGAAACCGGCGAGGAGATCTATTCCAGCTTTCTGGGCGTGCCGATCCAGCGGCTCGGGGAAAAACTGGGCGTTCTGGTCGTCCAGTCGCGGCAGGCGCGCGCCTATTCCGACGATGAGATCTACGCGCTCGATGTCGTCGCGATGGTGCTGGCCGAGATGACCGAGCTTGGCGCCTTTGTCAGCGACGACACGACGATGGCGGCGCCGCACAAGCACCCGGCCATGCTGCGCGGCGGCTCGGGGCAGGAAGGCACCGCCGAAGGCCAGGTCTGGCTGCATGAGCCGCGCGTCGTGGTGACGGTGTTCGTCAACGATGATCCGGTGGCGGAAACCGAACGCCTGCGCACCGCGGTCAACGATCTGCGCGGATCTGTCGATGACCTGTTGAAAATGGCGATCGACGTGGACGCCGAGCACCGCGAAATCCTGGAAGCCTATCGCATGTTCGCCAATTCGCGCGGCTGGCTGCGCCGGATGGAGCAGAGCATCGAAAGCGGGTTGTCGGCCGAGGCCGCCGTGGAAAAGGAACAAAGCCAGGCCCGCGCCCGGCTGCAACTGGTCCCCGACCCCTATCTGCGCGACCGGCTGCACGATCTCGACGACCTGTCGAACCGCCTGCTGCGCATCCTGACCGGCCAGGGCAGCGACACCGGCGCGGTGATGCCCGAGCGCCCGATCCTGGTGGCCCGCAACATCGGCCCCGGCGAGTTGCTGGAATATGGCAAGAAGCTGAAGGGTGTGGTCCTGGAAGAAGGATCCGTCGGCTCGCATGCCGCCGTCGTTGCCCGCGCGCTGGCGATTCCGCTGGTGGTGCATTGCGACGGCATCACCGCCGAGGCCCTGACCGGCGATGCGATCATCGTCGATGGCGACGAAGGGGTCGTGCATCTGCGCCCCGACGACAGCGTCGCCGCCGCGTTTCGCGACAAGATCGTCATGCAGACCCAGGCCGCCGCCCGCTTTGCCGCATTGCGCGATCGCCCGGCCGTGGCCCGTTGCGGCACGCGCGTCGGGCTGCACATGAACGCGGGCATCATGGCCGACCTGCCCTCGCTCGAAGGGTCTGGGGCCGATGGCGTCGGGCTGTTCCGCACCGAATTGCAGTTCCTGCTGCGCAATTCGATGCCGCGCCGCTCGGAACTGGCGGCGCTTTATGCCCGCGTCCTCAAGGCTGCCGATGGCCGCCGCGTCGCGTTCCGCACGCTCGACATCGGCTCGGACAAGGTCATGCCTTACATGAACCGCCCGCAGGAACCCAACCCGGCGATGGGCTGGCGCGCGGTCCGCGTGGGGCTCGACAAACCCGGCGTGATGCGGATGCAATTGCAGGCCCTGATCCGCGCCGCCGACGGTGGGCCGCTGACGGTGATGTTTCCACTGGTGGCTGAAATGTCCGAATTCGTCGCGGCACGCGACATCTTGCTGCGCGAAATCGACCGCGAGGCACATCTGGGCCACCCATTACCGAAACAGCTTGAAATCGGGGCGATGCTGGAAACCCCCAGCCTCGCCTTCGCGCCTGACGCGTTCTTTGACCTGGCCGATTTCATCTCGATCGGCGGCAATGACCTGAAACAGTTCTTCTTTGCATCGGACCGCGAGAACGAACTGGTGCGCCGCCGCTATGAGACCCTCTCGCTCAGCTTCCTGACCCTGATCCAGAAGATCGTGGCCCGTTGCCAGACCGCCGGAACGCCGGTCTCGTTCTGCGGCGAAGACGCCGGGCGCCCGATCGAGGCCCTGACCCTCGCAGGCATCGGCGTGCCTTCGCTGTCGATGCGCCCGGCCTCCATTGGCCCGGTCAAGGATCTGATCCTGCGTGCCGATCTTGGTGACGTTGCCGCGATCCTGGATGACGCCAAGGCGCGTGGCATCGACAATATCCGCCCGCAGGTCGTGGAGTACGTGCGCAGCCTGCCGCCCCTCTGAACACCGTCAGGGCTCCACGAACCGCCGCACGGGTCCGCTGACCCCTTGCCACGCTCCGTCGACCAGATCGAGGCCCAGCACCCGGTCGGGATTGGTTGGCGGTGGCATGATCACCCCGGCCAGATGCCGAAACCCGAAGCGCCGGTAATAGGGCTCATCCCCCACCAGAAGCTCGCGCTCCCACCCCAGGGCCCGGGCCCGGGCGACGCTTTCTTCAATCAGATGCTGCGCCAACCCCTCGCCCTGCCGCGTCGGATGCACCGCAACCGGTCCCAGCAGCAAGGCCGGCACCTGACCCACGCGCACCGGCCATTGACGGATGGCACCGACCAGAGCGCCGGTCTCGTCGCGCAGCAGCAGGCACAAGGGCGCGACCGGCGGCACCTCGTCGCGCAACCGATACGACGACAAGGCCGTGCGCCCGGGGGCAAAGCACAAGTCGTAAAGCGCCTCGACTTCCCACCAGTCGCCGGTCTCTTCCTGCCTCAGATCCACCCGTCCCTCCGACCGGAAAACCGCTGAACCCGGCCCTAGCACGCGTAAAATCCAAGATCAAATCCAAGGGTATCCCGGCCCTTGCCCAACCGTGATCCCGGCTCCACGGCCCGCCAGAGAAGTATCGCCGCCCGGCCGGATCGACTGATGCCCCAGCGTGTTTCATCTTGCCCAAAATACTCAAGCCCGGCCACCCTCTTCGCGCACCGTGACAACCAAGGGCGCGCGCGCAAGCGGGGTGGGTGGGTGGCAGCGCCGCGCGCGCGCCCTCAGCGCAAGACTGCGCCGGGGTTGAGAATGCCATGCGGATCCAGCACCGCCTTGATCGCGCGCATCATCTCCAGCGCGACAGGGTCGCCATAGCGTTCCAGATCCGACACTTTCATCCGCCCGACACCATGCTCTGCGCTGACCGATCCGCCTTGCTCGGCAACCAGATCGTGCACCACGTCCATAACCTTGCGCCGCAGCGGGTCATAGGCGGCCCGTGGTTCGCCCTGAGGAGGAAAGACGTTGAAATGCAGGTTGCCATCGCCGACATGGCCAAAACAGTTGATGCGGAACTCGCCAAGCTCTGCCAACGCCTGCGCCCCTGCATCGATAAACCCAGGCAGGGCCTCCAGCGGCACCGAAACATCGTGGCTCGAAATCGCGCCGATCAGCCGGTTGGCCTCGGGGATCGCCTCGCGCAGGGCCCAGAATTGCGCGCGCTGCGCCTCGTTCTGCGCGATCACCCCGTCCAGCACCAGCCCCTGTTCGGCGGCTTCCTCGAACAGGGCCTCGAGTTCCGCCGCCGGATCCAGCCCCTCGGGCAGCCCCAGGTCGACCAGCACCGTCCAGTCGGGCACCGCGTCGAAAGGCTGGCGCACCTGCGGCATGACCTCGGCCAGAAACCGCATCCCCATGCCGCCAATCAATTCGAACCCCGACACTCCCTCGCCCAGCCGCGCCTGCGCCAGCCCCAGCAGGTCCAGCGCCGCCGCCGGATCGCGCACCACCAGCATCGCCGCACCGGTGCGGGCCGGCCGGGGCACCATGCGCAGGCTGGCGGCGGTGATCACCCCCAGCGTTCCCTCGGCACCGATCAACAGATGGCGCAGATCGTAGCCCAGATTGTCCTTGCGCAGCCGTTTGAGTCCCTGCATCACGCGGCCGTCGGCCAGCACCACCTCGAGCCCAAGGCATTGGTCGCGCATGTTGCCCCATCGCAATACACCGGTGCCGCCCGCGTTGGTGCCCAAAAGCCCGCCGATCCGCGCCGTCCCCTCGGAGCCAAGCGAGACCGGAAACAGCCGCCCGGCCTGCTCTGCGGCGTCCTGAACCGTGGCCAGAACGCATCCGGCCTCGGCAATCAGGGCATTGCCCTTTGGGTCCAGCGTCCGGATTCGATTCATCCGTTCCAGCGACAGCAGCAAAGGCATTGGCCCCTCGGTCATCACCTGCCCGCCGACCAGCCCGGTGCCGCCGCCATAGGGGATCACGCCGACACGCGCCGCATGCGCCGCGCGCAAGATCGCCGACACCTCTTGGGTTGACCCCGGACAGGCCACCGCCCCGGCCTGGCCGAAGTAGCGTCCGCGTGGTTCCTCAAGATAGCGTGTTTCAGCCGCGCGCAGGGTTCCGGCGGGCAGTTGCGCCGCGAGGGTTTCCAGAAAGCCGGACTCGACCGGGTTCAGCATCGTCTCACCTCTTCACAGGAGTTGCGACGCGGGGCGCGCCACGGCTTCGGTCACGCGCTGGTTGCGCATCGTCATCGGCACGCCCAGCAGGGTCTCGGCCCGCGCAGCCAACCGCGACCGTCCGATACCAGACGGCGCGTGCAGACAAAAAGCCTCGTCGGACAGGGCAAACCGCTCATCGGGCGCGGCAAGTGCATGCAGGGCCTGCAATCGCAACGGCTCGGCCGGGCGATGCAAGAAACCGCCAGGGATCCGAAACACCGCATTGCCGCTCTGGATATGGGTTTGCAGGTCCTTGAAACCGAGCTCCGTCAACAGTGCCCGCTGATCCGCCATCGGCAGCCGGTTGCGCCCGCCCACATTGATGCCTTGCAACAGCAGAACCCGGATCGAGGCGTCATCCGACATCGGTGCGCCCACGCCGGTCGCCGCGCAGATTGGAATAAAGCACATGATTGCGCCAGCGCCCGTTGATCTGAAGGTAGCTTTGCGCGACCCCTTCGTATTTGAATCCGGTCTTTTCCAGCACAGCCCGCGACGCGGCGTTTTCCGGCAGGCAGGCAGCCTCGATCCGGCTGAGATCCATGTCGGTGAAAGCATGATGCACGAGCATGCGGATCGCCTCGCGCATGTAGCCTTGCCGAGCATAGGGCTGACCGATCCAGTAGCCGATGGTTCCGACCTGCGCCGGCCCTCGGCGAATGTGATCCATGGTGATCGCGCCCAGCAGTTGACCGTCGGCGCGACGCTCCAGGAACAGCGGCAACCCGGTGCCCTGAGCGTGAATGCGCGCCGCCCATTGCACCCGGCCGGTGAAGCTGCGGCGCGTCAGGTGGTCGGCGGACCACGTGGGCTCCCAGGCCGTCAGAAACCCGGCGCTGGCCTCGCGCAGCGATGCCCATTGCCGATAGTCCGAATGCTCGGGCAAACGCATCACCATGCGATCCGTTTCCAACCGGAACCGGCGCCTGGACGACAACGTGATCCCCAGCATCAGGCCACCAACCTTTCGCGCAGCGCCTCCAGCGTCGGCGCACCCTCTACCGGCCCATAGAGAGCCATGCTGACCCGTCCGTCGCCGACCAGCTTTTCCGCGAACCCGCGCAGCGCGGCCAGATCGACTGCCTCGATCCGCTCAATGGTTTCCGACAGGCTTGGAACCCGGCCCCAGATCGCCAGCAGGCGCGCCAGCCGTTCGGCGCGGCTCGACGGGCTTTCCAGCCCCATCAGCAACCCGGCCTTCATCTGGGTGCGGGCCCGCGCGACCTCGGCCTCGGTGAGGTCTTCGGTTGCACGCCTGAGTTCGTCGATTGTCAGGTTGGCCAGTTCGGCCAGATCCTCGGCGCCGGTGCCGGCATAGAGCGTAATCGAGCCGGTATCGTCATGCGCCCCCGCCTGCGCAAAGGTCGTATAGCACAACCCGCGTTCCTCGCGCAGTTTCTGGAACAGGCGCGACGACATGCCACCACCCATCACCCCGGAATAGACCTGCGCCGTATAGATATCGGGATCGCGATAGCCCGGCCCCTCGATCGCCAGCGCGAAATGCGCCTGTTCCAGCGCCTTGACCTCACGCCGCTCGTTGCAGGCAAAGCGGGCAGGATGCAACGGTGCGGCGGCAAGCGGCGAGAGATGGCCGAACAGCGCTTCGGCCATGCGCACCAGCCGGTCGTGGTGCACGGCGCCCGACGCCGCCAGGATCAGCTGACCCGGCCCGTAATGCCCCGCTACAAAGCCGCGCAGATCGGCTGCACCGTATTTGGCAATGCGCTCTGCCGGACCCAGGATAGGACGGCCCAGCGGCTGATCGGGATAGGTCGCTTCTTGCAACCAGTCGAAGATTACATCGTCGGGCGTGTCCAGCGCCTGTCCGATTTCCTGCAGAATCACGTGGCGCTCGACCTCGATCTCGCGGGCATCGAACGCCGGGTTCAGGACGATATCCGCGATCACGTCCAAAGCCAGCGGCACGTCGGCCTCCAGCACGCGGGCATAATAAGCGGTCATCTCGCGGCTGGTGTAGGCGTTGATATAGCCGCCGACATCCTCGATTTCCTCGGCGATCTGCAAGCTGGTGCGCTTCGCCGTGCCCTTGAACGCCATGTGCTCCAGGAAATGCGCGATGCCGTTCTGGTCGGCTCGTTCGTGGCGCGCGCCCGCCGTCACCCAGATGCCAACCGCCGCCGAAGCCAGGCCCGGCATCGGTTCGGTGACGATACGAAACCCGTTCGACAGCGTTGTGATCTGATGCATCAGGCCCCCACGCGGTCGAGGATCAGCGCTTGCATCGCTGCGCGGTCGGCAGTCATGCGGGTGATGCGTTCGGGGCGCTCGAACAGGTCGGCCATGCGCGGCGGCAGGGGCGGGCGAACACCCGACGCGGCCTCGACGGCGTCGGGGAACTTGGCCGGATGCGCCGTGGCCAGCGTGATCATCGGCGTCGCGCCAAGGTGCTGCGCGGCAACCGCAGTGCCGACAGCAGAATGCGGGCATAGCAACTCGGCGGAATGCGCCAGGGTCTGCGCAATGCTGGCCGAGGTTTCCTCTTCCGATACACGGCCCGAGGTAAAGACCTCGCGCAACGCCTGCAGCGCCCCCTGGCTGACGGTGAACTCTCCGGTGGCCTTCAACTCATCCATGATCTGCGCCACGGCGGCGCCATCGCGCCCATAGGCATCGAACAGCGCGCGCTCGAAATTCGACGAGACCTGGATATCCATCGACGGGCTGATCGACGGATGCACGGTATCGGTCTTATAGACACCGGTCGTCAAACAGCGGTGCAGGATGTCGTTCTGGTTCGTGGCGATCACCAGCTTTTCGATCGGAAGACCCATCTTGCGCGCGATATAGCCCGCGAAAATATCGCCGAAATTGCCGGTCGG
>JAGRMK010000150.1:3359-3697 GCA_020441345.1 Paracoccaceae bacterium | reverse complement strand
AACATCCGCATCATGATCTCGCGGTTTTCCAGCATATAGCTGACTCCGGACGGTGTGCGGCAATTGTCCTCGAGCACATAGAACTGGTCGGGTCCGGTGCGCACAAGGTCCACGCCGACGACATGCGAATAGACCCCCTTGGGCGGGCGGAACCCGGCGACCGCCTTTTCATAAGCCTCGTTCAGATAGACCAGCCGCGACGGGATTCGCCCGGCGCGGATGATCTCGCCCCGGTCATAGACATCGGCCAGAAAGGCGTTGAGCGCCCGCGCGCGCTGCTTGATGCCGCGTTCCAAACGGGTCCATTCGCGGTTTGAAAAGACGCGCGGAACCATGTC
>JAGRMK010000150.1:230-3279 GCA_020441345.1 Paracoccaceae bacterium | reverse complement strand
GCCTCGGCCTGCTTGAGGTTGCGGAATTCGGGGGGCATCTGGTCCAGCCAGCGATGCAAGCGCGCATAGGGGTCGCGCACCGCTGATTCTGGTCCCATCTCGTCAAAATATCCGCCCATTCCTTGCGCCTTTCTGGCCTCTTGTTGTCGTCAGCTTAGACCATCTGCTTGCGGGCACAATGGTAAGACTCTGGGCGTCGGATGGCCCATTGATGCGTTATCTGCCTGAAAACCGGGCGCTTGCCTGGCGCTCTGCCCGTTCTGACGGCACTTTTTCAAGCCGCGCCGGGGGCGTCGTTTTCGGCGAGTCCGCCGACCGCCTTGCGTGCCAGCGCGGTGAAGGTTGAGCGTTCTTCGGGGCTGAGCAATCCGAGGATTTCATCCTGGGCCGCGCGTATTTGCGGCGTCAGTCCCGTCAGCGTGTCGATACCCGCCTCGGTCAACCGGACCTCGCGCGCGCGCCGGTCCCGCTGGCTGATCACCCGCGTGACGTAGCCCTTTTGCTGCAACCGGTCGATCACCCCGCCGATGGTCGCACGGTCATAGGCGATCAGCGCGGCGATCTGCGCCTGATCGATGCCGGGTTTCGCCAGCAGCGCCTGCATCGCGGCGTATTGCACGGGCGTCAGGTCGAACCCGGCGGCCTGACAGCGCTGCGTGAACACCTGCGTGGCGATCTGATGCAGGCGCCGAATCAAATGCGCGGGGGTGGTATGAATTTCCAAAACGCTCGCCTCCTGATGGCTGGCAGCTTACGGCCCCGCCGGCGCAAAGGCAAACTAAGGGCGTGAATACAGGACTTTAGAGGTATAGTAAGCATACACATCTTTTCCGTTGACGCGATATGGTAAGACAACTTACTAATTGCCGGGCACCCCCAGCGACAAAAGGGCAGACTCATGCAGTTTCATTTCAACGGATTCCACGCGGGCGACCCGGATGTCTTTGCACCCGCCGCAGGGCATGAAACGCGCGCCACCACACCCCCGGCCGAGGTGGATGTGCTGATCGTCGGTTGCGGGCCCGCCGGGCTGACGCTGGCGGCGCAACTTGCTGCGTTTCCCGACATCACCACCCGCATCGTCGAACAGAAACCGGGGCCGATGGAAAAGGGGCAGGCCGACGGGATCTCGTGCCGCTCGATGGAGATGTTCCAGGCTTTCGGCTTTGCCGAGAAGATCAGGCGCGAGGCGTGCTGGGTCAATGAAACCAGCTTCTGGACCCCCGATCCGCAATGCCCCGACAGGATCCACCGAACCGGGCGCATTCAGGATGTCGAGGATGGACTGTCGGAAATGCCGCATGTGATTCTCAACCAGGCGCGGGTGCATGACCGCTTTCTGGAGATCATGCGCAACGCCCCGACGCGGTTGGAACCCGATTACAACTGCCAGGTCACGGGCTTGACCGTCGATCACGCCGCCAGCGATCATCCTGTCACCGTTTCCCTGCGCCGCACCGATACCGACCAGGTCGAAACCGTCCGCGCGCGCTATGTCGTGGGCTGCGATGGCGCGCGCAGCGCGGTGCGCAGCGCCATCGGCCGCGAGTTGCGGGGCGACCGGGCCAACCAGGCCTGGGGTGTGATGGATGTGCTGGCGGTCACCGATTACCCCGATTACCGAATGAAATCATTGGTAAAATCGGCGGGAAAGGGAAATATCCTGCTGATCCCGCGCGAGGGCGGGCATATGGTGCGGCTCTATATCGAACTGGATGAGCTGGCCGAGGATCAACGCATCTCGGCGGCAGACATGCAGGTCGAAACGCTGATCGATGCCACCCGGCGCGTGCTGCATCCCTACAAGTTCGACGTGAAAGAGGTCGTCTGGTGGTCGGTCTACGAGGTCGGCCACCGTCTGACCGACAAGTTCGACGATCTGCCCGATGACGCCCCCGAGGGTCAAACCCCGCGCGTGTTCATCGCCGGCGATGCCTGCCATACGCACAGCGCCAAGGCAGGGCAGGGGATGAACGTGTCGATGGGTGACACCTTCAATCTGGGCTGGAAACTGATCGCCGTCTTGCAGGAACGCTGCACGCCCGCGCTGCTGCGCAGCTATTCCGAGGAACGTCAGGCGGTGGCCAGGGATCTGATTGAGTTCGATCACGAATGGGCGCGGATCATCGGCGCGCCCGCCGAAACCGGTGCGACACCGAACGCGGCACCGAAGTTCCAGGTCTATTTCATCGAACACGGGCGCTACACGGCGGGCGTGTCGGTCAAATACCGCCCTTCGGCGCTGATCGGCACGCCCGACTGGCAACATCTGGCGACCGGGTTCGAGATCGGCACGCGGTTTCATTCGGCGCCGGTGGTCCGGCTGGCCGATGCGAAACCGATGCATCTGGGCCATACGGTCACAGCCGATGCGCGCTGGCGGCTTTTCGCCTTTGCCGGTGCGGGCGATCCGACCTCGGTCGGGTCGGGGATCGGCGCACTGTGCGATTTCCTGACCCATGCCGACACCTCGCCCTTGCGGGTTCACACCCCGGCGGGGGCCGACCCGGATGCGGTGATCGACCTGCGCGCGGTGTTCCAGAACTATCATCGCGATCTTGACCTGAATGCGATGCCCGGCGTCTTGATGCCGAAAATGGGGCGACTGGGGCTGACCGACTACGAAAAGATGTTCTGTGTCGACCGGCGAGCGGGCGATATCTACGCCCTGCGTGGGGTGGACCGCGAGCGTGGCTGCATGGTGATCGTGCGCCCCGACCAACATGTCGCACAGATCCTGCCGCTGGACGGGTTCGCGGCGCTGAGCGCGTTCTTCGCCGGGGTGTTTACCTGAGGCGTGTCATCGGGCAGGTCGGGCGGGGCGCGCGCGCACTTCTGGCATCGCCGCCAGCAGGCTGCGGGCATATTCGCTTTGCGGCGCGTCGAATACCTCGGCGGTTTGACCCAGTTCCTTGATCTCGCCGCGATAGATCACCGCAACCCGGTCGCAGACGTATCGGATCACACCAAGATCGTGACTGATGAAGAAATACGTCAGCCCAAGGCGTTCTTGCAGGTCGATCAGCAGGTTGAGCACCTGCGCCTGCAC
>JAGRMK010000150.1:0-143 GCA_020441345.1 Paracoccaceae bacterium | reverse complement strand
TGGCCACCGGAAAACTCGTGCGGGTGGCGATAGAGATGCTGCGCGCCCAGCCCGACCAGGGTCAGAAGCTCGGCCGCCCGGTCGGTGCGCTGGCGCCGGTCGAGGCCCAGCAGATCCTTGTGGATGACCATCGGTTCGGTGAC
>JAGRMK010000149.1:2174-2447 GCA_020441345.1 Paracoccaceae bacterium | reverse complement strand
GCCGTGCCTGGATACGGCTGATGTAATAGGGTGCCCAGTTGTCTTCGATGGCGGTCAGGTGCACGTCCGGCGCGAACGAGCTCATGTCGGACGCCTGGCCAAAGGCCAGCGCGCCGTGCTGCTGCGCGACGGTCAGCGGTGCGGTCGAATCGGTGTGCTGCATGATGATATCGGCACCCTGTTCGATCAGCGCCTCGGCGGCGGCGGCTTCCTGGGCCGGATCGAACCAGGAATAGGCCCAGACGACGCGGAACTGCACATCCGGGTTGGCGG
>JAGRMK010000149.1:0-2144 GCA_020441345.1 Paracoccaceae bacterium | reverse complement strand
GATCGGGAACGAGGCGATATAGCCCACGACATTCGATTCCGTCATCCGGCCCGCGATATGGCCGATCACCGCGCGGCCTTCATAGAAGCGCGCGTTGTAGAGCGACACGTTCGGCGCCTCTTGCAGGTAGCCGGTGGCGTGCTCAAAGGCGACGTCGGGGAACCGCTGGGCAACCGCGTTGATCTCGGGGCCGTAGCCGAACGAGGTCGCGAAGATCATGTCCACGCCCGACAGCGCCATCTGCGTCATGACCCGGCCCGAATCCGCGCCTTCGGGCACGCTTTCGACAAAGGTCGTCTCGACGGCGGCGCCAAAATGGTCCTGCGCGGCCTGACGGGCAACGTCATGCGCGGTTGTCCAGCCGAAATCGCCAATCGGCCCGACATAGATGAAGCCGACCTTGAGCGGGTCTTGCGCCAGCGCGGCGGTGCCCAGGGTCGCGGCAAGGCCAAGCGCCAGCGCGGACGAGGCAAGAAGGGTTCTGCGTTTCATTGAGATACTCCCAGTTGAACGGGCGTTTTGCCCTTGGTGATAGGCCGGTTTACCCGGCGGCGTGGAATGACCGACCCAGAGAACCGGGCGCTGCCATGGATCTGCGCCCTCGTGACGACGACATGACGACGAGAACCAGAATAGTGATGAGATACGGTGACATGGAGAGATATTCCACCGGAATACGATAGCCCGCGGCCTGCAAGTTGAGTTGCAACACCATGATGCCCCCGAACAGATACGCCCCCGCCAGCACCCGCCACGGGCGCCACGAGGCAAAGACCACCAGCGCCAGCGCGATCCAGCCCGCGCCCGCGGTCATCCCCTCGGTCCATTGCGGCACGCGCACCAGGCTGAGATAGGCGCCACCCAGCCCTGCGCAGGCGCCGCCGAACATGATCGCCAGGATGCGCACCCGCTTGACCTTGTAGCCGAGCGCATGGGCCGAATCGTGGTTCTCACCCACCGCGCGCAGCACGCGGCCGCCACGGGTATGTCCCAGCCAATACCAGGTGCCGGCGACGATCAGCAGCGAGATATAAACGAGGATGTCATGCCCGAAGACGATGCGCCCGACGACCGGCAGCTCGCTGAGCGGGCCGAAATCCAGCTTGGGGGTGCGCGGCGGCACGATGCCGACATAGCTTTGCCCGACCAGCGCCGAGAACCCCAGCCCGAACAGAGTCAGCGCAAGGCCCGAGGCAACCTGGTTGGCCATCAGGATCTGCGTCAGCGCGGCAAAGATCAACGCCACCAGCGCCCCGGCAACAACGGCCGCGATCATGCCAAGATAGGGGTTTTGCGTGGTCACTGCGATGGCGAAGCCCGATACCGCGCCGGTGATCATCATCCCCTCGACGCCGAGGTTCAGCACGCCGGATTTTTCCACCACCAGTTCGCCGATGGCCGCCAGCAGGATCGGCGTCGCCGCAACCATCAGCGAGGCGATCAGCACGACCGGGTTGATTGAGGTCAGATCCATCACACGCCCTCCCTGGCGCTGCGCGGCTTGGTCAGCCGCACGCGGTAATTCGACAGCACATCCAGCGCCAGCAGGAAGAACAGCAACATCCCCTGGAACACCTGAATTGCCGCGGCGGGCAGGTTCAGCATGAATTGCGCCAGTTCCCCGCCGATATAGGTCAGCGCCAGCAACAGCCCGGCCAGCACGATACCCACCGGGTGCAACCGCCCCAGAAACGCGACGATGATCGCCGTGAACCCGTAGCCCGAGTTGAAATCGATGGTGATCAGGCGCGCGGGCCCGGCGACCTCGAACATCCCGGCAAGCCCGGCCATCAACCCCGAGATGCCAAGGCACAGCAACACCAGCCGCGCCGGGGCGACACCGGCGAACCGGGCGGCACGCGGCGCCTGACCGGCCAGCTGCACATGAAAGCCCAGGATATGCCGGTGCAGCAGCACATAGGCAAAGATCACCGCGATGAAGGCCGCGACAACGCCCCAATGCAGGCCGGAATTCGCGATCAGCTCCTGATTGGAGGCCGCGCCATAGTTGAAGATGTTGCGCGACCCCGGAAAGCCCGAACCCTCGGGGTTGCGCATGAACCCGGTCGCGGCCGCCGCCAGCAGCTTCTCCGCGACATAGACCAGCAGCAGAGAGACCAGGATCTCGTTGGTGTTGAACCGGG
>JAGRMK010000148.1 GCA_020441345.1 Paracoccaceae bacterium | reverse complement strand
ACAACGCCATGCTGCGCCGGTTCCTGGACACGTTCGGCTTTGAATACGAGTTCATCAGCGCGACGGAGTTCTACAAGTCCGGCGCGTTCGACACCGTCTTGTTGCGCGCCGCAGAACGCTATGACGAGATCATGGCGGTTATGCTGAAATCGCTGCGCGAAGAACGCCAGCAGAGCTATTCGTGCTTCCTGCCGATCCACCCCGAGACCGGGCGCGTGCTTTACGTTCCGATCAAGCATGTCGATGCCAGGGCAGGCACGATCACCTTTGACGACGAGACCGGGCGCGAGTGGACGCTGCCGGTCACCGGCGGGCAGGTAAAGTTGCAATGGAAGCCGGACTTTGGCGCGCGATGGGCGGCGCTGGATGTTGATTTTGAGATGTATGGCAAGGATCACAGCACGAATACGCCGATCTATGATCGCATTTGTGAAATCCTTGGTGGCCGCAAACCTGAGCATTTCACCTATGAGCTGTTCCTGGACGAGAACGGCGAGAAAATCTCGAAGTCCAAAGGCAATGGTCTGACGATTGACGAATGGCTGACCTATGCCAGCACCGAGAGCCTGTCATATTTCATGTTCCAAAAGCCCAAGACGGCAAAACGGATGCATTTCGACGTGATCCCGCGCGCAGTTGATGAATACCATCAGCAGTTGCGGGCCTATCCGACACAGACGGTGGAACAACAAGTTTCGAACCCGGTCTGGCACATCCACGCCGGCAATCCGCCCGCGTCGGACATGGTGGTGCCGTTCTCGATGTTGCTGAACCTGGCGTCGGTCGCCGGGGCCAAGGATGCCGCCGGTCTGTGGGGGTTCATCAAGCGCTATGCCCCCGAGGCCAGCCCCGAGGCCAACCCCCAGCTCGATCAGGCCGCCGGGTTCGCGGTGCGGTATTTCCGCGATTTCGTGGCGCCAAAGCGGGTGTTCCGCCTGCCCGACGACCGCGAACGTGCGGCGATGCAGGACCTGGTTGCACGGCTGCGCGTCTGGGACGGCGGACTGGATGCCGAGGCGCTGCAATCGCTGGTCTTTGCCGTCGGCAAGGAGCACGGGTTCGAGCCCCTGCGCGACTGGTTCAAGGCGCTGTATGAGGTGCTTCTGGGCGCATCCGAAGGGCCACGCTTTGGCGGGTTCATCGCGCTCTATGGTCTGGAGGAAAGCGTGGCGCTGATCGAGACCGGCCTCAACGGCGATCTGGTGGCGTGATCCGGTTTCGTGCCAGACTGCGTCAGTACAGCCTGACACAGAGGCCCGATGACCCAGACCACCGGCTATGAGCCGCATTTCACGCTGAAGCCCGTCGCGGCCGAGATCTGGGTCGTCGACGGGCCGATCATCCGGTTCTACGGTCTGCCGTTCCCAACGCGCATGGTTGTGATCCGTCTGCCGGACGGGGCGCTGTGGCTGCACTCGCCGGTTCAACCGGATCCTGGGCTGATCCGGGCATTGGCCATTTTGGGGCCGGTGGTGCATCTGGTGGCGCCCAACTGGATCCACTACGCGCAGATCCCCGAATGGCAGGGCCTGTATCCAGCAGCGCGGGTCTGGGCGGCACCGGGGGTTTCAGAGCGCGCGGCGTCGCGTGGCGTGGCGCTGAGGGTTGATCACCGGCTTGATGATTCCGCCCCGGCAGACTGGGCGGGGGTGATCGACCAGCGGATTGTCGAAGGCTCAAAGCTGCACCGCGAGGCGGTGTTCCTGCATCGCTCCAGTCGAACCCTGATCCTGACGGACCTGATCGAGAATTTCGAGTCGGCGCATTTGCCAGCGTGGATGCTGCCTTTGGCGTGGATGGCCGGTATTCTGGACCCCGACGGCAAGGCGCCGGTGGACATGCGATGGAGTTTTCGCCATGGACGCGACCGCGCGCGCGCCGCGATCCAGGGGCTCTTGGCGTGGCACCCGGAACGGGTGATCCTGGCGCATGGCCGCTGGTATGACCGTGACGGCGAAGCCGAACTGAGGCGGGCATTTCGCTGGGTTCTGCGCGACGGGCCGGGCGATCAGGGGGCGGTCAGATAATCGGCATCAGACACGCGAACTTCGAAAAAGGCAAAGTAGGCGTCGGTGCCAAAGTGGTTGCCGACCGCCAAGTGCGACGGGATCGTGTAGCCGCCGAATGTCGCCTCTGCCAGCGCGGTGCCGCCAAAGGGTTGCAGGCGGTAGATGCCATCGGGGTTTGCATTGCTCCAGCGTTGACCGACCAGCGACCGCAGCGCGCCCTCGGCGTCAAGGGTCAGGTCGATATCGATCGCTGTCGTGCCCGTGCCAAACCTGACACGGGCGGTATCGGGGCCAGTCTGCTGCCAGCGGGCGCCAAGGTCGGGATGCAGGGCAGCGGGGGCCCAGACCGATTCCAGCGCCGGACGCATCGCGGCCGAGCGGTCAACATCCGGGTCGCTGCCGACCCGCGCCAGGGGGATCGCCTGATACATCCAGAAGCGTGTCCAGCCGTGGCTGCGCCAAAGCCCGTCGCTGCCGTCGATGCGCATGCCGTTACCCCGCATCACCGGGATCCAGACAAAGGCACCGGGCGCGGCCAGGATCTGACGTGCGGCCATACGCAATGCGCGCGGCGCGTCGGCGTTGCCCAGACGAAACACGCCTTCCATCTGCAATGCGACGACCGGGGTCAGCGGTGTGCCGGGCGCGATGGCGTGGGTCAGGTAGCGGCGAGCGATCTCGGGTTGATCGTGCAGCGTTTGCGGATCGAAGCGCGGTGCCCCCGCGGGGGCGAGGGCGGTGATCGCCGCCCATGCTGCCCGTGCGTCCGCCATGCGGGCACGGTAGCGGACATGGCCATAGGCCCAAGCGAGTATCGCCAGCAGGAGACCGATACCGAGCCCGATCAACGCGATCCTGAACATCCTGATCCTCCTGTCGTTGGGACGCAGGGAGTTTCCGTCACGGGACGGCGCTGTGCCATGATGCGGGTCAAATTGGCGCCGATGGCATCGACCGGGTCAGGGATACCCAAGGGTGACGGGATCATCCGCCGCCGGCTGCGCCGCGCTGAGCAGCGAGTCGGAAAGCTCGCGGATCAGCTTGCGGCGAAAGGTTTCGCCAAAGTGGTCCTGCGTTGCGGCGAATTCAGCAAAGGCGCCGGGGCCATGCAGCACGTTTTGTTCAAACCAGCGCAGCACATCGGATTCGTGTTCCCCGACCACAAGGGCGTTGACCACGATGCCGCCGAAATCCGTCGTGTCATAAATGCGGCGGGGCTCTGGGCCGTCGTTGACCTTTCCGTCGCCGGCAAGGTCCAGCGTGTGCCAAAGACAATCGGGTTGGCGTTGCAACAAGTCACGGCCATAGAGCAATGCGCTACCAACCGCCGTCAGCCCGGTGATCTGGCGGCGGTGGGCCAGAACTTGTAGCGCCACCTGGTCGATCGCGGCGGGGCTATCGAGGCGTGTCCAGCCGACGATCAATGTCTGCTGCCTCTGACCGGCCCATTCGAAAAGACTGAGCATCACGGGTTCGGCGGAATTCAGGATCAAGGCACGGATTTCAGGGTCGAACAGGGCCGCGACGATCCCGTCCTGTTGCAGGCGATAGTCCGATTCATCGACCGACCGGGACACATCGAACCCCAGCGCCAGTGCCAGACGGCAGGCCAGGGCCGGGGCAGGCAGCAGCAACAGGCCAGAAACAAACGAGGCGGCAAGGAACAAGGCGGATCTGCGCTGGGTCATCGGGACAGTTTGCCATAGCGCGGCGGATCTGTCGTGGGGTTCCGGGCCTGTGGTGCTTCTGGGCAGCGCCAGAGCCCGAGCGCGGGCGCAACGGGCGGGCGCAACGCGCGCAGACATCAAGCCCGCTTAAATCCTGATTGTTACCCAAGTGCGCTGAGGGTCGCTGCGGGCGACCTGCGTCTTTCTGGGTTCTCAAGACAGGGGTCTGACATGAACAAGGCAGTGACCGACGGGCTGATTCTGATGCCGCCGCCCTTCGCCAACGGTTTGAACGTCTGGTCGAGCGGTAACGGCACACCGGGATCGGCCACTTATGACGGGGCGGCGAATGCCGCTTTCGTGCCCTCGGATCCCGATTTCGAAGGGTGCCTCGAGCTATTGAAGACATCCTCGACGCAGAGGCTGCGCTGGATGGGTGCGTCGCCGATCCTGCCGGGCTGCTATCTGCGCGTCACCGCGCGAGTCAAGGCGGTCAGCGGCGCGCTGCCCAGCGTGCAGATCGCGGGGTTTGCCGCCAATCCGGGCGATGGTGCCGTATCGGGTGTGACCGTGTCCGCGCCGCCCGTCGCCTTGACCACCTATGGCGAGATCGTCGAGGTCAGCGCCATCATCGCGACCAGCAACAAGGGCGGCGTGGATCTGAACTGGGCCGGGGTCGATCACGGGTATCTGGGGCTCGACCTGACGGGGGCGAACGGTGGCGTCGTGCGCATCGACGACATCGCGATCGAGGATGTCACCAGCTTCTGGCTGCGGGACATGCTGGATTGGGTCGATGTGCGCGACTATGGCGCGGCCGGTAACGGTGTGACCGACGATCATGCCGCCTTTGTGGCCGCCGCGGCCGATGCGTTGACATCGGGGCGCGCGATTCTGGTGCCCGAAGGCGATTATTTCGTCGGGCAGACCCTGACGCTGGAGGTTCCGGTCCGGTTCCAGGGACGTATGGTGATGCCCGACGCGGCGCGGTTGCAACTGACCAAGAACTACGATTACGCGGCTTATGTCGATGCGTTCAAAAGCGAGGGCCTGGCTCTGCGCAAGGGATTGCAGGCGCTTTTTCACTATACCGACCACGACACCTTCGATTTGTGCGGACGCCGGATCGTGCTGGATGCGCCGATCGATGTTTCGCAGGCCACCGGGCTGACCTCGTTCGCGATCCGGCGCGTGTTGCGCAACGGCCTGATCGAGATCAACGACGGGGCCGCGTGGGCCACCACGACCGTCACCTCGCAAGCGACCTATTCCAGCGGCCAGCCGACGGTGTTGACCGGGGTCACGAACGTGGCGAACATTCCTGTCGGGGCGCGGATATCGGGAAGCGGCGTCGGGCGCGAGGTCTATGTCAGGGCACGCAACGTCTCGGCGCAGACGGTGACCTTGAGCCAGCAACTCTATGGCGCGCAGGGCACGCAAGTGTTCACCTTCTCGCGGTTCAAATACGTTCTGGATTTCTCGGGCTTCGATTATCTGGAACGGTTCGAAATCGACAGCGTCGAATTCCAGTGCAAGGGGGCTGCCAGCACCATCATGCTGGCCACGGGCGGGCAGATCTTCTCGGTCCGCAACAGCACGATCAACCGGCCAAAGGACAAGGGTCTGACCTCTATCGGTTGGGCGTGCCAGGGGCTCCTGGTGGAGAACTGCCTTTTCATGTCGGCCGAGATGCCGAACCCCTCGCAAAGCCGCACGTCTATCGCGATCAACACCAATACGAACGACGTGAAGCTCCGCTCGAATGTGGTGATCCGCTTTGCCAGTTTCGCGGTGATGGGCGCTGGATATCACCTGATCACCGGGAACCATTTCTACCAGGGTGACGCAGAGCAGAACGCGGTGCGACAGCCGGGGATCGTGCTGACCTATCCCAACTCGATGAGCCAGATCAGCAACAACTACATCGACAATTGCTTCATCCAGCTGACCAATGAGCATGATGCGACACCGGCCTGGAACAATGAATACAGTTTTGGCGGGTTGAGCATCACGAACAACGTGTTTCTGGTGTCGAACGTCATCTCCAGCACCCGGTTCATCGTCGTGAAGCCCTATGGGCCGGGGCATTTTCTGTCGGGGATGGTGGTCACAGGCAATACGTTCCGGACGGTCAACGGGACGGTTGAGCGGGCCGAATCCGTGGACACGACGCATGCCGACCTGGAGTATTCTCTGTTTCGCAACGTGCAATGGGACAGCAACACCTATAACGGGATCAGCACCCAGGCCGAAAGCCCCCTGGTCACGCGGCATAATCAGACAAGCGCGGCGACCAACTGGACGGTGTCTACCGGCGGGCGCCTGCCCTTCGATGGCTGGGCGCGCACCGTCACCGGGCTGGTGATGGAGGGGCAGGCG
>JAGRMK010000147.1 GCA_020441345.1 Paracoccaceae bacterium | reverse complement strand
GATATCAGCCGCACGATATCGGGGTTCACGCCCTTGGGCGCGTATTACATCTCGATCTCGGTTTCCCAGCCGTGCTTGTACTTGCCCGCCATCGACTGAACGGTTTCCACCGTCTCGCGGTCCACACCATCGCGCACTTCAACCGATTTGTCCAAAGCCGACATAGGCATCATCCCGTCTTGTGTCTCGGCAGGTCCGAACCCGCCTGTTTCTGTCGTTCGCGCGCCCGGTTCCAGGCCCGCGCGTAGACTGCGGCAAAGCGCAGCACATCCTCGCGCCCGGTGTCTGGCCCGATCGAGACCCGCAGCGCGCAACCGGCATCCGAGGTATCAAGGCCCATGGCCTGCAACACCCGGCTGGCCGAAACCTTGCCCGAAGAGCAGGCAGACCCCGCCGAAACCGCGAACCCGGCCAGATCCATCGTCATGACCTGGGTCTCGCCCTTCCAGCCCGGCGCGATCACGCAGCTGGTGTTGGGCAGTCGCGGCTGGTCCTTGCCGAGCAAGATAATCCCGGGACAGTCCGCTTCCAGAGCCTGTTCCAGAATATTTCGGACCTCGGCCACCCGATCCCAGACACCGTTCGCAAGGTCGCGCGCGGCGGCCTCGGCGGCGGCGCCGAACCCGGCAATGCCGATCACGTTCTCGGTTCCGGCACGACGCCCCATTTCCTGCCCGCCGCCCTTGATCTGCGCGGTCACATCGAGCCCCCGCCGCAGCGCCAGCGCCCCGACTCCCTTCGGTCCGCCCAGCTTGTGTGCGCTGACCAGCGCCATGTCGGTGCCCAGCCAGTTGAAGGCAAACGGCAATTTGCCAAACGCCTGCGTCGCGTCGCTCATCACCAGCCCTGGCGGCAGATCCTGCACGATGCCGGTCTCGGAATTCGCCAGTTGCAGCACGCCCTTGGCCGGGTCGGTGACGGTAACGCGCCCCTGCGCGTCGACCGGCAAATCGACCGCGCACCAGGCCGCCACCGCGTCGTGCTCAACGCCCGCACAGTGCAGCCCGCGCCCGGCACAGGCCAGCGCCGCCGCTTCGGTCGCGCCCGAGGTAAAGACAATGTCCGCGCCATCCGCGCCCAGCGCCGCCGAAACCTGCGCGCGGGCGCGTTCGATCAAGGCGCGCACTGCGCGCCCCTCGGCGTGGATCGAACTGGCGTTGCCGGCGATCTCCATCGCCGCAACCATCGCCGCGCGGGCTTCGGGCCGCAGCGGCGCGCTGGCGTTCCAATCCAGATAGCTGCGCGCGCTCATGCCGTCACGCGAAACAGGCCGGGCACCGCCGGGCAGGGTTTCAACTCGTTGCCCGCGACATCCGCCAGCGTGGTCTGATGCAAAAAGACATAAACCTGTGCCGACAGGCTTTCCCACAGGCGGTTGGTCATGGATTGCGCCTGCGATCCCGACACCCCGCCCGAGGCCCCCGCGCCGAGTGCCATCGCGCTCACGGTTTCCTCGACGGCTTCCAGCACCTCGGACACGCGAATTTCGGCCGCGTCACGCGCCAGGCGATAGCCCCCGCCCGGCCCGCGCACCGATTCGACCAGCCCGGCGCGGCGCAGCTTGACGAACAGCTGCTCCAGATAGGCCTGGCTCACGTCCTGCCGGCGGGCAATTTCAGCCAGCGAGACATGCTTGCCCCCCGCGCTGCGCAACAGGATGGCCAGATCGACCATCGCAACCATCGCATAGCGCCCCTTGGTGGACAGCTTCATCGCCTGACCTCCGGCCCCCCCAGTATTGTGAGGCGTATAAACATTGACGTTTCGTGCGGCCTTGCTTAACTGCTAATCCGCTCTACCCGAGTCTGCGCCCAGTGCTGGGGGCAGGAATTAGAACCGTTCTAGATATGCTGACTTCTTTTGTCAACAAAGGAAGCCCGCTGCTGGAACCCGCCCGAACGAGCAGAAGGTCCCCGGATGCCCGAAGTGATTTTTGCCGGCCCCGATGGCCGTCTCGAAGGCCGCTACCACCCGCAACCGAACCGCGACGCGCCGATCGCGATCGTGCTGCACCCGCACCCGCAGTTCGGCGGCACGATGAACAACAAGGTTGTCTACAACCTGCATTATGCCTTTCACGAGATGGGCTTTTCGGTGCTGCGGTTCAATTTCCGCGGCG
>JAGRMK010000146.1 GCA_020441345.1 Paracoccaceae bacterium | reverse complement strand
GGATGAACAGCGGCACCACCACCAGTTCCGGCATCGAGGCCAGCGTGAAGCTTTCGGACGCCAACGAGACCATCGCCGCGTTGACCCCGTGGATCGCCGAGATCCCGACGAACCCCACCGCGAACATCGCGAAGGCGACCGGCACACGCAGCGCCAGCAGCACGAATAGCCCGCCCATGCCCCACAGGCCGATGGCAAAATCGCTCATGCCGCATGTCCTTTTCGCGCCGCGCCGCGCGCGATCAGGGTGATCGCCCGCAAGATCATGCCAAACGCCGTGATGACGCAGCACACGACCACGTAATATTGAAACCAGTCTTTCGGCAGGTTGATGATGTTGGTGGACAGGTTCAGAAGCTGCGACAGCGCGGCACTTTTCCACATGTTCCACGCAATTCCCAGAAAGATCGTCGCGCCCAGCAGCGCCGACAGGATGTCGCCCAACCGGTTGGCCCAGAGCGGCATCGCCTTTTCAAAGACATCGACCGCGATATGCCCGCCTTGCCGGTCGCATAACGCCATACCACCGAACACCAGGACCACCATCGCCATCTGCGTCACGTCCTGCGCGCCGCGCAACGGGGATCCGAAATAGCGCCCGATCACGTCGATCAGGATAACGGCCACCTCGACCAGCAGCCCGAGGGTGCCGACAAACGCGGCCAGGGCAATCACCCTGGCCGCGAATTTGTCCAGTATGGCAAGCACTTACATCTGGCCTTGCATGGTCGACAGGACCTCGGCGCCGCCGTCGATCCCGGCAACCACCGCGTCGCGCACCGGATAGGTCAACGCGCTGAAGGCCGCGGCCTCGTCATCGCTCAGGGTGTAGACGGTATTGTCACCGGCAGCGGTGATCTGCTCGACCACCTGTGCTGCGCGGGCGTTCCAGCCCGCTTCGGCCGAGGCCGACAGCGGACGCCCGGCAATCGCGTCAAGCGCCGCGCGCTCGGCTTCCGGCAGGCTTTCGTAACGGCCCGCGTTCATCACCAGGTAAAACGAGATGCGGCCAAGCGGCGCGTTCAACGTATAGCTGTTGGCAACCTCGTCGAGGCGGAAATCGCCGATCGCCGAGGCGCCGGTGATCACGCCGTCGATCAGCCCGGTCTGCAAGGCGTTATAGATCTCGCCCGCCGGCATCTGCACCGGGGTCGCGCCCAGCGATTCCACCGCCGCCGCCGCCGCAGAGCCAGATACCCGGATCTTCAGACCCTGAAGATCGGCAGGGGTGCGCACATCATGGTCGCGCATGATGAACACGTTGGGTTCGGACAGCCACAGTGCCAGCGGCACGGTGCCGGGGAATTCGGCGGCCAGAAGCCCCGCGTCATAGGCGTTCCACAGCATGTCATAGCCGGTCATGCCCTCGGGCAAGGCGCCGGGCAGTTCCGCAATCATCGTGCGGGGAAATTGCGTCGAGGTATACCCTTGCAACCCCCAGGTGATATCGGCCACGCCGGTCACGGCCCGCACGTATTGCTCCAGCGGTCCGGCACCCAGTTCGCCACCGGGGTAGACCTGGATCTCCAGACCGGCGGCCGCGACCGCCTCTTGCAGCGGAACGATGGTCGAGGCGGTCAGGGTATGCGCCGGTGGCACCCAATGCGCCAGACGCAGGGTTTCTGCGCCGACCGGCGCGGCGATCAGGGTCGCGGCGACGGCGGCGGCGCCAAGCGACCGAAGGGTTGAGAAATCGAGCATGATAGTTCCTCCCAAAACTGGGGCAGACGCCCCGGATCATGTTGCGTGATTGCGGTCGACTATGACCGGTAGAGTCGGCAAGCCAAACCTGATTCTCTGAGCGTCGTATAAGTTTTCGCTATAGAGATACCCCAGACCTGGCACGTGGCGAGGGCCGGAGCCCATGATGGAATCCGGCCGTTTCCGGCGGTTTCTCAGCTGTTCGACCGCGTGCGCCAGCTGTCGGCATAATTTTCGCGGGCTTGTGCGGCATAAGGGGTCGGCGCCACGCGCACCCGGATGTCTGTTTGCCTGTGGGTCTCGGTCGAGGTCTTGCCTGTCGGCTCGGGCTCGCCCCATTTCATCGTCAGAACATCGCCGACCTGCACGTCATGATTGACGATGCCGAGGCTGAGCATACAGCGTTCGTTGAACGAATAGCCGTTGAACATCGACATGCCGACCATCCGGTCGCCGTTCATCACCATGTCCGCCGAGGTCGAGGCATAATTCGGTTGCGGGAAGTCGATCCACTTGTAAGGCGTGCCCTGTTCGAAGCCCGAGGCGATGACCTTCAGCACATCTTCGCGGTTCCATTCGAACGTGACCTTCTTGCGCTTTTCGCGCGTGGCCTTCATCTGCTCCAGCGCCGATTTGCCGACGAAATCGTCCTTTTTCCAACCGATGTAGAAATCATACCCCAGTTCGAACGGGGTGACGTAATAGTCTTCGATATTGTCCGACACGAAGGATCCGCCGATCGAGCCCGCAGCCTCGTAGCTGTCGGGCCCCAGCCACTCGCGGTATTCCTTGAGCATCCCGTCGCCGGTATAGATCCCCGGCAGAGGGGACGGAATCCAGCCTGATTCCAGCGTGTTGGTCGAATAGGCGCGCGCGCCGCACTGCACCAGATCGACACCCGCATCGCGCGCGGCCTGCAAGATCGTGGTCTGGATATAGTGCTTGTCGGCATAGGGGCCCCAGACCTCGAGGCCGGGCGCGCCCGACATGCCGTGACGCAGCGCCTGCACCTTTCGGCCACCGATATTGATCCAGTCGACGTGAAAGAACTTGATCTCGGGGATCGGGCCGCCGTTCATCTTTTCAAAGATCTTCGGCGCATCGGGGCCCTGAATCTGGAAGCGGTAATGCGTGCGCAGAACCCGCTCGCCGTCTGGGCGGCTGTTCGAGCGCGGATCGTGCGTGACGCGCACCGCCCATTTGCCTACGGCGGCGCAAAATTTCAGCCAGTTCGAGGTCGGCGCGCGGCCCACCAGAATATATTTGTCCTCGCGCTCGCGAAAGATGATGTGGTCGCCGATGACGTGACCGTTCGGCGTGACCGGCACGAAATGCTTGGCCCGGTTCAGGTCGAAATTGGCGAACGAGTTGATTCCGTGCTGCGACAGGAAGGCGGTGGCATCGGGCCCTTCGACGATGAGCTCGTCCATGTGGTGACTTTGGTCGAAGAGCACCGCGCTGTTGGCCCAGGCGCGCTGCTCGTCGCGCCAATTGTTGAATTCGGGCGCAACGACCGGGTAGACATACATCCCGATCTTTGAATTGCGCAGCATGGACACCGCGTTCCCATGTTGGGCGATCAGCGCCTCAAGGCTCAATGCCGCCATGTCGGTTCCTCCCAGAAAGTGACATGTATACATGCTGCCGCCAGAGAGATCATATTGCAAGCGGCGAGTCACGTTTTTGGGGGCGGCGCCCCAAAAAATGTATGCATGAGCCGCTCAGCGAACTATCAAGGCCAGTCCAGGCACCGTATCTGCCCCGGTTGCGCCGTCGCGAAAGGTCTCTTCCAGATTGGCCCGGGCGATTCGGGCATGCTCGCGGGCGATGGCCTCGGCGCGGCTGCCCTCGCGGGCGACGACCGCCTGAAACAGAGCGCGGTGCTGGGCCTGCGCAACGATCAAGGACCGATGGTTGATCGCCGTTTCCACTTGCCCCAGAACAAAGGCCGAAGGCGAGGCAAAGGGCAGAGATTTCACGCGCTCCAACTCGCGCAGGATCACCGGGCTTTCGCACAATTCAGTCAGGCGGCTGTGGAACGCAGCGTTCAGTTCGCTGTAGGAGTCGAAATCCGTCGGCGCATCGAAGCCCTGAAAACACCCATCCAGACTGTCAAGTATGTCATTGATTCCTTGCAGCTTATCTCCGCTCACCCCCTTCTCGGCGGCAAGCCGCGCCGCCGTCCCCTCCAACACGCCGCGCAGTTCGATGGCATCAACGACATCGCGAAAGGTGAAAGATCGAACCTGGAACCCGCCACCAGGCGCGCGTTCCAGCAAACCCTCTTCGGCGAGGCGCGACATGGCCTCGCGGACCGGCGTGCGCGAGATCTGCAATTCCTCGGACAGCGCCACCTCGAACAACCGCGTGCCGCCGGGAAGCCCGCCATGAATGATCTTCTGCCGCAACTCGTAAGTCGCGCTTCGGGTCAGGTTGTTGGTTTTGGATTCGGCCATTGGACCCCCTCATGTATACAGCAAATGTATACATTTCCCGCATGGGAAGCCAAGCGCGGCGCGGCAGGCGATAACTGTTTACTTGGAAACTATTCGCGCAGATACTAAATCGAGAATCGTCTCACAGACCGAACTGGATCGTGCATGGATTACGTAACCCTGGATTTCCGCGATGAGGTGGCGCTTGTCGGGCTCAACCGGCCGCAGAAACGCAACGCGATTTCGGATGCCTTCATCGAAGAGCTGGACCGCGTCGTGACCGAGGTCGAAAGCCGCGCCAAGGCCGCCGTGATCCACGGTCACGGACCGCATTTCTGTGCCGGACTGGACCTGGCCGAGCATGTCAAGAAGACCCCGTTCGAGGGCGTGCACGGCTCACGGCGCTGGCATGCCGTGTTTGGCAGGATCCAGCGCGGTAAGCTGCCGTGGTTCGGCGCGCTGCACGGCGCAGTGGTCGGCGGCGGGCTGGAACTGGCGGCGTCGGTCCATGTTCGCGTCGCCGACGAAACCGCGTTCTTTGCCTTGCCCGAGGGCCAGCGTGGCATTTTCGTGGGCGGTGGGGCTTCGGCCCGCGCGGCGCGGCTGATGGGCGTGTCGCGGATGACCGACATGATGATGACCGGACGCACGATCGACGCGCAGACCGCGGAACGCTGGGCGCTGGTCAACTATGTCGTCCCGGCCGGCGCAGCGCTGGAGCAGGCCGTCGCCTTGGCCACGCAGGCCGCGACCAACGCCGAGTTGTCGAATTTCGCGATCATCCACGCCCTGCCCCGGATCAACGACATGGGCACCGATGACGGGCTCTGGGTGGAAAGCGTGATCGCCAGCTTTACCGCGACCAGCCCCGAGGCCGAGGAACGGCTGAACGCCTTCCTGTCCAAGCGCGCGGGCAAGGTCGCGCGGCCCGGGTCGTGAGATGGACGCCACATCGCGCCAGCCGCCTGATGACGCCCCGATTGACATGGGGGCGCTGACCCAGTCGCTGGGATTTCTGATTCGCCTGGCGCAGGTGCGCTTGTATGACCTGTTCTTTGCCGGGTTCGACGGGGTCGATGTAAAGCCCGGCGAGATCACGGTCCTCTGGGTGCTAGACCTCAACCCCGGGGCGCGGCAGGGGGCGGTCGCGCGCGAGTTGAACATCAAGCCCGCGCATATGACCAAGCTGGTGCAACGCCTGGTGCACGACGGCCTGATTGCACGACAGGTTCCACCAGAGGATCGGCGGTCGGTGCTGTTGTCGCTGACCGAGCAGGGCAAACAGCGCCTGGAGACGCTGCGCCCGGCGTTCCTCGCCATTCAGACTGCCGAGAGCACGGGCCTGAGCCCGCGGGAAACAGACCAGTTGCGCTCGCTTATCCACAAACTCGCTTTTCCGAAGGACCGGCCATGAGCATCAACCTGGACGACATCGTCGCCATCGACATTCACACCCATGCCGAAGAGCCCTGCGACGCGTGCCGCGATGACGGCTACAACGAGTTCCAGGCCGGCATGGCCGCCTATTTCAAGAACCCGGCCGGGGCCTCGGGGATGCTGCCGACGGTGCAGCAGACCGCGCAGTATTACCGTGAGCGCAAGATCGCGGCGGTGATCTTTCCGGTCGATGCCGAGCGCGAAACCGGGTTCCGGCGGTATCACAACGAAGAGGTGGCGCAGATCGCCGCCGAGAACGACGACATCCTGATCCCCTTTGCCAGCATCGACCCGCACAAGGGCAAGGCTGGTGCCCGCGAGGCCCGGCGCCTGGTGCGCGAGTTCGGCATCAAGGGGTTCAAGTTCCATCCCACCATGCAGGGTTTCTACCCAAACGATCGCATGGCCTATGATCTTTATGAGGCGATCGCAGAGGAAGGCGCGATCACGCTGTTCCACACCGGGCAGACCGGCGTCGGATCGGGGATGCGCGGCGGCATGGGGATGCGGTTGAAGTATTCAAATCCGCTATACCTGGACGATGTGGCGGTCGATTTTCCCGACATGCCGATCATCCTGGCGCATCCCAGCTTTCCCTGGCAGGAAGAGGCCCTGTCGGTGTGCCAGCACAAGCCCAACGTCTATATCGACCTGAGCGGATGGAGCCCAAAGTATTTCCCTGAAATTCTTGTGAAATACGCCAATTCGCTGCTGAAACGGAAGATGTTGTTCGGCTCGGACTGGCCGGCGATCACGCCGGATCGCTGGCTGGCCGATTTCGAGAACTCCGGCTTTCGCGACGAGGTTCGTCCGCTGATCCTGAAAGAGAACGCAAAGCGGTTGCTGAAGCTCTGACCGAAGCGTCCGCCCCCCCCAACGAGGCCGGGAGGGGGGTCACCGCCCGCGAGCCAGCGCGGCAAGAATCCGGTCAGCGCGCTCTGTCACGCCCTCGCCCTCGGCCATCGGCACCTGCAGATCGCTGATCTGTTGCTGCCAGTCGACACAGGCCCGCGCCATGCGGTCGGGCAGACCCAGATCGGCCAGGGTCTGCGCCACCTCGCGCATTTCGGCGGCGCGCCGCCGCCCGTGCACCGCCATGCGTTCCAGGTTATAGGCGCTGCGATCCGGCCAATCGATGCCCGGGTCCGACCCCGTCAACGAACCCAGAACCGCCTCTTCGACCCCTGCCTTGCGCGCCGCCAGCACGCATTCGGCGGTCAGTGCCTCCAGCCCCTTGATCATCACCGAGCG
>JAGRMK010000145.1 GCA_020441345.1 Paracoccaceae bacterium | reverse complement strand
TGCAAGCCGCCGATGAAATGGCGGAAGGTCTCGCTGATGCCGTTTTTCGCGCCCTCGGCATGGAACAGCGGCGCACCGGCCTTGTCCAGCATCGAGATATGCAGGTGAATCGACTGGCTATCGGCGGTGTCGGTCCAGCGCGGCATGAAGGTGACGCTGCGTCCCTGCCGCAGGGCCAGCGCGCGCAGGAAGTTCTTCAGCACGACCATCTGGTCGGCGGGGTCCAGCCCCTGACCGGCGCCGATACAGGCCTCCATGAAGCCGCCGCCGATTTCCTCGTGCATCTTCGCAAGGTCGATGCGCAAGGGGCCGCACATGTCCGAAAGCCCCTCGTACCATTCGCTTTGCACCGTCTGATACAGCACCAGGTCGTGACTGGGGTGCATCGTCGCGGTTTTCAGGTTGCGATAGCCCTTTTCACGGGCGCTTTCGGGGGTTTCGTCGAACAGGGTGTATTCCAGCTCCATGCCGTATTTCGGATGCAAGCCCCCCTCGGCGGCGCGCGCCAGAACGCGGGTCAGGATGGAGCGCGGGCAAAGCTGCGCGGTCTCGCCCGAATAGCTGGTCAGCAGCAACAGGTCGTGGCCAGGCCGCGCCCAGGGAATGCGGCGCGCGCTGTCGGGGTCGACGATCAGCGGGTCGTCGTGGAAATCGCCGGTGTCGTCGGTGACACCGGGCAGTTCCAGCATCTCGTCGGTCGGGTCCAGCGCCAGCTGCGCGGGGGCCATGCCCATGCCGTTTTGCAAGATGCCGCGCAGGCTGGATTTCGACACCATCTGCCCGCGCAGCAACCCGTTGGTATCGGTCAGTGCCACGGTGGCAAAGCGGCTGTCGGCGTCGTTGAGAAACTCGTTCAGTGTCATGTCGTCCCTGTTTCGCTGGTGGCCTGCGCCGCTGTGTCGGGCTTTGCCTGGGGTTCCGGTTTCAAGAGTGATTCCAACTGCGCCAGATCGCGCGCGGGCTGCGTGGAATAGGCCCGCAGAAAGACGCGCAGACCGTTGTCGATGTAGCGTTTCAGGTCGGCGTCGGTGGCGGTGGCCTGGGGATTGTGCAGGGCCCTTGTGCGCGGCGCCGACAGGATAAGCCCCCAAAGATCCTCGGCCGCCAGTTCCGGGTCGTCGAACGCCAGCCGTCCGGCGGCGCGTTGCGCGGTCAGGTAGTCCATGATGCCCTGCAACAGCCGGTCGGGCCCGGCCGCCTGATAGGCGCGGCCGATCTCGGGGAAGCGTTGCACCTCGCCGATGATCAGCCGCGCCAGCGACAGGAACGCGGGGCTGAGTACGGTATGGGCGTAATTCCAGGCGAATTGATGCAGCACCGGCACCATGCCCTCGGCGTCGCCGGTGTCGAACTGGATCATCATCGCGCCGCGCGCGCGCAGCATCATCGCGGTGAACAGATCGCTTTTCGAGCCGAAATACTGATAGAGCGTCGGCTTTGACAGCCCCGCCTCGGTGGCGATGTCGTCCATGTTTGCCGCCGTGTAGCCGGTGCGCGAGAACACCTTGAGCGCCGCGTCCAGGAACCGGTTTTCGCGCTCGATCCGGTTCTGTGCGCGCCGCGACAGGCGGGTCACAAGGCCACCCGCGTCAGGAACTCGAACAGCGGGCGGTTATAGGCGCCGGGCTTTTCGACGTTGCAGACATGGCCCGCGCCGGCGATCACCTCGAACCGGACATCGGGGGCGGGGGCCTGGTCCAGGATGCGCCCGGCGACGCCGCGGATTTCATCGGGCGGGGCCAGCCGGTCGTGTTCGCCGGTCATCAGAAGAACCGGCATGGTCAGGCGGGCAAAGTCGAACCGCTCCAGCGGGTTGCAAAAGCAGCGCATCGCGTCGCGATAGGTGCTGGCGGGGATCGCCGCCATCGAGGCCAGCAGCGCGGCGCGCGTGTCTTCGCCCGCGTCGGGGCCGATCAGCACCTTGACCACGGCCGGGGCGAAATCGGCGGGCACCTGCCCCTCGTTCAGCGGGACTTCGCGGCTGATGCGAAACGCTTCGCGCTCTTCCGGCCCGGCTTCGGACATGCCGGTGCATCCGCCTGAGACCACCAGCCCCGCCAGCCGGTCGGGGTGGCGCATGGCAAAGGACGTGGCGATCCACGAACCATAGGACAGGCCGACAAGGATCAGACGGTCGGCGCCCAGCACCTCGGCCACGCGCAGGATGTCGTCGCAGTAATCGTCGACGGTGGTCTGTTGCAGGCCCAGCGAGCTGCCGCCGTAGCCGCGCAGATCCAGTGCGGCGGCGCGGGTGATCTGCCCGGCCAGACGCAACTGCGGCACCCAGTTGTCGCGCGCGCCGCCGATGCCGTGCAGGAACACCACCAGAGGCCCGTCCGCGTTGCCAGGGCGCGGCGGCGTGACGGTCAGCGCCAGACGCGGCAGATCGTCAAGGATCAGGGTTTCCAGCGCCACCTCGGCAGAGGGCAGGGGCGGCGGGGCAGGGGGGGGCGGCACGGTTTGCAGCGCCGCGATCCCGGCCCGAAATACGGCCTCGGTCCCCTGCGCGATGTCTTCGGCACGGGCCGAGGCGGCGGCGATGCGCGCCGTCCAGGTGATCACGCTGCCGCCCTCTTCGGCGGGGGTGACGGTCAGGCGGGCGTCGTAGCTGTCAGCCCCCGCGATGCCGTCGAGATGAGTATAGGCCAGCGAGCGGTCGCTGTCGCTGACCCAGGTCAGGCGCTCACGATACACCGTGTCCTCGCCCGCGACGGTGAAGGCGCGGATCAACGCGCCTTGCGCATCGGTTTCCGCCTGGCACCCGGTCATCATCGGGTGCCAGGGGGCGCAGAAATCGCGCACCACCGCCCAGACCGCATCCGGGCTGGCGGGTGTGTGGCCGATCACATGGGCGGTCGCGCGCGCCATCGGATCAGCGGATCGACTTGATGCTGCCCGCGTCGCCGCGCCACAGCGAATTGCGCGCGCCGTCCAGATCGCCGGGCGCGTCGTCGAGTTCGTCCATCTCGTAAAGCGCCAGAACGCCCAGATAATCCTCCATGATCTCGGAGGTATAGGGCAGCATCAGCGCGCCGCAGCGGCTGTCGCGATACATCCGTTCCAGCGGCAGGGATTTCAGCATCGACTGCCCGCCGCAGGTGCGGATCGCCAGTGCGGCCAGTTCCTGCGCGGCCTCCATGACGTTGTATTGCGCGGCATACATGCGCATCACCTCGGCCTTGGTCGGAAAGCCCTTGGCCTCGGAAAACGCCTGCCACCAGAGCGCCCGGACCGAGGCAAGGCGCGCATACATCTTGCTGACCGCGACGCGCTTGGTCGCATACATGCGCCGGTCGATCGGCGGTTGGCCGGGGATCTTGCCCTTCAGGTAATCGACGGTGAAATCATAGGCCCCCTGCGCCACGCCCATATAGGTCGGCGACAGGGTGATCATCATGTGCGGCCAGTTCGGCAGGGTCTTGTTGAAGATCCCGCGCGGCATCAGCATGTCGTCCTCGGAGACGAATACATCCTTCAGGATCAGGTCGCGGCTGTTGGTGCCGCGCATCCCCAGCGGATCCCAGTCGCCCTTGACGCTGAGGCCCGGCGCGTCCTTGTGAACGACGAACAGCATGGTGTCCTCGTGACGCGGTTCGACACCCTCGAACACCTCGGTGCACACGATGGTGTAATAGTCGCAATAGCCCGCGAGGCTGGCGAATTTCTTGAACCCGTTGATCAGCCATCCGCCATCCACCTTGCGGCATTGCGTCTGGTTGGGTTTCGAGGTCCAGTTCTGCCCGCCTTCGGAAATCGGCTGCGAATAGATCGCGCGTTCGGCGATGGCGCGGCGGAACTGGCGTTCGCGCAGGGGGGCGAAAGCGGCGCGTTCGGCGTCGGTCAGGTTCGGCATGTCATAGGTGAAGCGCGACCAGGCCATGCTGGAATTGTGCATGTTGAAGGTCAGGGCCGTTGCGCCGCAATACTTGCCGATCTCGGCGCCGACCATGGCGTATTCCCACATGGAAAACCCCATGCCGCCGAATTCCTCGGGGATACAGAGACCCAGGAAACCCTCGGCGGCCAGATCCTTGTAGTTTTCGACCGGGAACGAGGCATCGTCGTCGATGCCCTTGGCGCGCGGGGCGAAGTTCGCGACGCCCAGTTCGTTGATGCGGCGCAGCACTGCGATCACTTCGGGGCGCAGGCGGCTCAGGTCATAATACTCGGCAATATCGCTCATCGGAGACTCGCTTGTTCTGGGAAAGGGATCAAAGGGCCAGATCGCCCTGCAACACGCCGTCCTTGACGACGATCTGCCCGTCCAGGGCAATCGTGCAGTTGCGCATCGGCAGGTCGAAATGGCCCAGGGTGTAGCGTCCGGCGTATTGGTTCGCGCCCGTGGACCACAGGAACGACCCGGCCAGCGCGCGGAATTCCACGGCCTGCATGTCGCGCTTGTCATACATCGCGGCGCTGACCCATTGCGCGCCGGGGTTCATGCCCCAGCCGACGTGGGACAGGCCATAAGCGTTGCGGTCGTTCCACGCGGCCATGTATTCGCGCAGCTGCAAGGCATCCAGGCCGTCGCCCTTGATCTCGGTGACGAAGTCGTTCTCGATGGTGAAATCGATGAGGCTGGTCAGCGTGGACTTGAACGTCAGGTTCATGTCGCCGACGCCCATCACGATACGCCCGTTCACCGCGTTCTTGCCTGGAAACGCCAGACACAGGCCGCCGGGCCAATGCGCCACCGCGCCGGGCGTAGTGCCGAAACCCGCGGTGCCGCCACAGGGCGCATCGCGCAGATCGACCGTCAGATCGGTGCCCAGGGCCGAAGTGACGCGCATTTCCGACGCCTCGCGCAGCATCTGGATGCCGCGTGCAACCCGTGGCCCGTGTTCGGCTTTCGGCTCTGTGCGTTCCAGGATCTCTGGGTGCTCATTGGTGACGACCAACAGCCGGGTGCGACCCGCGTTTTCGATTTCTTCCCATTCCGGCGCGTGAATCAGCCCCTCGACGGTGCAATCGACGATCACGTCGCACAGTTTCAACGCCTCGATCACCGCGCGATTGCCCTGGATCGCCCAGCTGGTGCCGGTGGATTTCACCGGCACCGGCGCGGATTGCGGCGGGCTTGGCATCTGGATCATGCAGAAGTCGGCGCCCAGGTCGCTCAGCGCCAGTTCCGACAGATGCACCAGAACCGGGCGCGACTGGGTTTCGGACATCAGCGCAACCGTGGTGCCCGCGCCGATTCCGTTCAGGGCAAAGACCCGGCGAAACGCGGCCAGCCATTTTCCTTCGATCCGTTCCTGAAGCATCGGCGCGATCCTTTGTCGGGGGTGTAAAAGGCTAACTTGTGAGTTAAGATTTTTAGACGGCAGCGGCGTCTGTCAACAGGTATTTTCGAAAATATCGGTAATTTAGGATTGCGCGCGGCGAACCGGGGCCGCCGCGCGCGGGGAATTGTTATTCGATCATCGCGCCGATGCGGGCGACGGTTTCCATGTCGCGCTCGATCTTGGCGGTCGATTGCTCGGCATTCAGCCAGAACACCTCGGCCCCGGTCTCGGCGGCGATCTGCTGGGCCTCGGCGCCCAGAACCACGCGCTCGGCGACGGCGGCGATGCGGTCGCGCACATCCTGCGGGGTGTCACGGTGCACGAACAGCCCGTTCCAGGTGGACAGGCCCAGGTCCGGCGCCAGTTCCGCGACGGTCGGCACATCGGGGGTCAGCGGGATGCGGTTGTCGGTGATCGACGCCAGGATCGTCAGGTCGTCGATGCAGGGCAGCACCAGTTGCAGCGTGGTGTTGATGACATCCGTATCGCCCGAGGCCAGCGTGTTGCAGTCCAGCGCATCGAACGCGGCATCGGCACCCCATTCAAACCCCATCTCGGCAGCGAGGGCGAAGCTGACCTGCGTCGGCGAAGCGACGATGCCGAAATGACCCAGCGAGACGACATTGTCCTGCGCATAGGCGGCCAGTTCCTGCATCGTGGAATAGGGCGCGGTGTTCAACGTGGCGATCACGAACGGGTAGTTCAGGAAAATGCCGATCGGCTCGAAGGCCGGCGGGTCGAGTTCGGGAATGCCGATCTGGTGGCCGATCAGCGGCACGTCCAGCACGAAAGAGCCGATCGTGTAACCATCGGCGGGGGCCGTCGCCACCTCGATCGCACCGGGGAAGGGACCGCCCCCGCCGCCCGGACGGTTCAGCACCGCGGCGGGCACGCCATAGGTGGCCTGAAACTCGTTGGCGATGAGGCGCGTCAACACGTCTTCCAGATCGCCCGGCGGCCAGGGCACGACAAAGCTCACGGGCTGTTCGGGATATTCGGCGACGGCGGCGCCCGCGGACAACAGCGCCGCGGCGGCAAGCGACAGGCTCAGGGTCTTCTTCATCTGGATCTCCTCGTTGGGTGGGCGTTTCTTGTTCTGGGCAGGAAGCAAAAGCTTAACCTCAGAGTAAAGAATTCCGATTCCCCGGGTCATGTCAAATGAATTTTCGAAACGAACGCCAACCCCCCGGTTTTGCGCAATTTTTGTGCGCAGGCAGCATTTGACCAGGCGCGCGCAACCCGCTGATTTGCGAAAATCAACTTTCTTTCCGCTAATCGCCTTGCTAGGCTTCGCGCCGAACAAGCGGAAAGCAGGATCATGACACGCAAGCACGAGAACCACCGCGAGGACGTGGCCGGTCGCGCCAATGTCGAGGATACGCCCGAACTGCTGGCCTATTACGATGAGCTGGACAAGTTCGACGCGGGCGCCCTGTGGACGGTGGCGAACAAGATCGAACCCTGGGAACCGGCCAGCACCTCGAAGCCGGTGCTCTGGCGCTTCAAGGATCTGCGCGCGCATGTGCTGCGCTCGGTCGATCTGGTGACGCCGGAAAAGGCGGGGCGGCGGGTGATCTATCTCAACAACCCCGGACGCACCGATGTCGCGGCGGCGGTTGGCTGGATCTATGCCGGGTTGCAGGTGATGCATCCGGGCGAACGCGCCGGCGCGCACCGCCATTCCGCCAGCGCGATCCGCTTCATCATGGAAGGGTCCGGCGCCTATACGGTCGTTGACGGGCACAAGATGACACTGGGGCACAATGATTTCGTGCTGACGCCGAACGGCACCTGGCACGAACATGCGGTGTCCGAGGACGGCACGCCCTGCATCTGGCAGGACGGGCTGGACATTCCCTTCGTCAACGCGATGGAGGCCAATTTCTACGAGGTCCACCCCGACCACGCGCAGCCCGTCGCCTATCCGGTGGACGACATGACGAAAACCTGGGGCAATCCGGGCCTGACGCCGGGCGGCGGCACCTGGACCAAGGGCTACAGCCCGATGTTCAAATACGAATGGGCGCCGACCTATGAGGCGTTGCACAAACTCGCCTCGTGCAGCGATGGCTCGCCGTTCGATGGCATCCTGATGGAATACGTGAACCCGGTGACCAACGGCCCGGTGATGCGCACCATGGGCGCCAGCATGCAGATGTTGCGGCCCGGCGAAAAGACCAGGGCGCACCGCCATACCGGCAGCTTCCTGTATCACGTGGCCAAGGGCTCGGGCGCGACGATCATCAACGGCCAGCGGTTCGACTGGTCGGAACATGACATCTTCTGCGTGCCGTCCTGGGCGTGGCACGAGCATATCAACGCTTCGGCCAGCGATGACGCCTGCCTGTTCTGCCTGTCCGATGTCCCGGTGATGCGGGCGATGGGCCTGTATCGCGAAGAGGCCTATGGCGAAAACGGCGGCCACCAGCCGCTAGTGTAAGGAAAAGACATGAAACTTGTTACCTATCGCGCCGGGGTCGAAGGCGCCGCGCGGCTCGGCGTCTGGCAGGATGATCTGGTGATCGACGTGGCCCATCTGGCCGCCACCATGGGCCAGAAACTGCCGGATTCGATGCTGGGGCTGATCGACATGGGCGCGCCCGGCCTGAACGCGCTGCGCGTGCTGATCAAGCAGGCCGGCGCCATGCCGCCCGCCGGCACCGCGACGGCGCTGGCCAACGTGACGCTGCTGGCGCCGATCCCGCGCCCGCGCAAGAACATCTTCGGTATCGGGCTGAACTATACCGCGCATGTGATGGAAAGCGCCAAGGCGCTTGATACCAACGACGCGCTGCCCAAGGAGCCAGTGGTGTTCTCCAAGCCGCCGACCGCCGTGATCGGCCCGAACGAGCCGATCCTGCACGACGCCTCGATGACCGCGCAACTGGATTGGGAGGTCGAGCTGGCGGCGATCATCGGCACCCGCGCGCGCCGCGTCGCGCGCGCCGACGCGCTGCGCCATGTGTTCGGCTATTCGGTGATGATCGACGTTTCGGCCCGCGACAACCGCCGCGCCGGACAGTGGATCTTTTCGAAAGGGATGGACAGCTACGCGCCCTTCGGCCCCTGCATCGTCACCGCCGACGAGATCCCCGATCCGCAGGTGCTGGACCTCTGGCTGACGGTGAACGGGGTGGAAAAGCAACGGTCGAACACGGCAAAGATGCTGTTCAAGGTCGATGAGCTGATCGCCGATCTCAGCACCGGCATCACGCTGGAACCGGGCGACATCATCGCCACCGGCACGCCCGAAGGCGTCGGCGCGGGGCGCGATCCGCAGGAATGGATGTGGCCGGGCGATACCGTCGAGGCCTGCGTCGAAGGCATCGGCACGATCCGCCATCCGGTGATCAACAGCACCCCACCCGGTGCAAAGCCCAGGGCCCGCTGATGCAGTTCGACTTTGCCGCGCTCGATACGGCGACCGGCTACAAGCTGCTGACGGCCACGGTCACGCCCCGGCCGATCGCCTGGGTGACGACCTGTGACGCGGGGGGCGCGGTGAATGCCGCGCCCTACAGCTTTTTCAACGTCGTCGGCTCGGCGCCGCCGACCGTGGTTCTGGGCCTGCTGGGCGACCCCGAACGCGGGTTCAAGGACACCGCGCGCAACATCATGGCGACCGGCGACTTCGTCGTGAACCTGGTCCCCGAGGGGTTGGCCGAGGCGATGAACATCACCGCCGTCGATGCGCCGACCGGGATGAACGAACTCGACATCGCCGGGCTGGACAGCGCCCCCTCGGCCAAGGTCAGGCCACCGCGCATCGCGCAAAGCCCGGTGGCGCTGGAATGTGTGTTGCATTCGGCGGTCGTCACCGGCCCGCATCAGACGCTGGTCATTGGCCGCGTGGTGTCGATGTTCATTGACGACGCCTATGTCATCGACGGTCCGCGCGGGCATGTGGACAACCGCGCACTGGCGCTGGTCGCGCGCAGTTTCGGCAGCGAATACATCCGCACGCAGGACCGGTTTTCGATGGACCGCCCGACCTGGGCGGGCTGGCACAACCGGACGCCGCCAAAGGGATAAGGTTACGCGCTCTGTCGGGGCGGGACCGCCGCGCCGCTCTGCGCCATCTGTTCGCCGGTGGCGCGGAAATGCGCGTCCAGCAACGCGGCGGCGCGGTCGGCATCGCGGGCCAGCGCGGCCTTTGCCAGCGCCTCGTGTTCGGCCTGAACGTCGCGCGTCGGGCGGCCCGCGCCGCGCGACAGAGACGGAAAACGATAGCGCTCGGCCGCGATATAGAGCTTTTCGGACAGGTCCAGCAGCCAGTCAGACCCGCAGCCCGCGATCAGCGCGCGGTGGAACGCGTGGTGGCGCTGCTCCAGCGCCTGCTGATCCTCGTCGGCGGGGTCGGGCAGGGCGGCGATGCGCGCGACCTGCTTGCCCAGCCCGTGAAGGCTGGCGACGATCCCGGCTTCCCAGCCGTCATCGCCCTGCGCGATGGCCAGCCGCAGCGCGCGGGTTTCGATCAGGATACGGGTTTCGATCGTGTCCCACATCTGGTCCAGCGAGACCGGGGTCACAACGAACCCCTTCAGCGGGACCGATGTCACCAACCGTTCGGCCTGCAACCGGGTCAAGGCTTCGCGCAGCGGCGAGAATCCGGCGGCATAGGTCTTTTTCAACGCGTCCAGCCGCAGCGGCTGTTCGGGGCGCAACACACCCTTGACGATATCGGCGCGCAGGCGCCTATACATCTGTTCCGAAAGCGTGGTCTTGGGGCCCGTATCCATGCCGCGATTATAAGGCCCGGTTCTTCTGATCGCAAGTCAGGCAGATTTTCGATGATCTGGCCGGTTTGGTTTAACATAACACCGATTATACGGCTTTATGCGCCGCCGCAGGATGCGCGCTACCGTGACGTGCGGCTCGGATCATGGCCTGCAAATGATCGGCCTCTGCGTCAACGCGAGGCCAGGAAAATACCTCGGCTGAACGACAGCTGCCGAGGCATTTCCCTGAAAAGACGACCGAAGAAACGAGCCACCGCCCCTGCCCTCAGCACCAACAAGAGCCGCGCTTTGGGTAGCGCTCACATCTCGATATAGGTGCGCAGGGCGGTTTCGGTTCCCTCTTGCCAGATCAGGGCAAGCCAACGCGCAAAGCTTTCGGCAAAGCGCGGGTTCTGGCCAAGATCGCCATAGACCTGCCGCTGATCCAGCCAGGCTTGCGGCTGTTCTCTGGCGGTCATCGCGGCGGCTTGCAGCATCGTCCAGGCCGGATCGTTCGGTGCGATGGTGCTGCCGTCCTCGCGCGTGCCTTCGCACATGCGGGCCCAAAGCGCCTCGACCAGCGCGAGGCCGTCGATCGCGGTGCCCTTGTCCAGCGCGTCGCGCAGGATCGGGTGCAGAAACCCGATGTGCCGCGAGAACCCGTCGAAGGCCACGCGGCGCGTGGTGTCGCGGATCTCGGGGTTGGCGAAGCGACGTTCGATCAACGCAACATAATCGAGCGGGGTCATGCCCGGCACCGCCGCGACATGAGGCACGATTTCCTGCGTTTCGATCTTGCGAAACAGTCCCAGGATCAAGGGATTTGCCATCGTTCCGGCGATGGTTTCGACCGACAGCATCTCGCCCGGCGTGGCGATGACCTGGTGCCCGGCGTTCAGCAGGCGCAGCTTCATCGCTTCGTAGCTGTGCACATCCTGGGTAAAGGTCGCGCCGACCCGGTCCCAATCGGGGCGCCCGGCGCAAAAATCGTCCTCAATCACCCATTGACGGAAATTCTCATGCGTGACCGGCGCGGCGTCGTCGATGCCAAACGCGCGGACCAGCGCCAGTTCGGTCACGCCGGTCGCGGGCACGATGCAATCGACCATCGAGTTCGGAAACGTGACGTGACGTTCGATCCACTCGGCCAGCGTCGGGTCGGAAAGCGCGGCCAGCCCCGTCACCACGCGCCGCAGCACATCGCCATTGCCTTGCAGGTTGTCGCAGCTCAGACAGGTGAACGGCCCTGCCCCGGCACCTCGGCGCCGGTTCAGCGCGGCGATCATCGCGCCAAAGGCGGTGCGCGGCGTGGTCGGGTTTGCGGCGTCATGCTGGATGTCGGGATGCGCGGTGTCGAACAGGCCCTTTTCGGTCTGGTAATAACCACCCTCTGTCACCGTCAGAGATACAATGCGGATCGCGGGATCGGCCATCTGCGCGATCAGCGGGGCGTTGTCATCGGCGACCGGAACGAAGCCGATCATAGCGCCCGTGACCTCGGCGGATTTGCCGGCGGGGTCCAGTTCGATCAGCGTCGTCAGACAGTCCTGCGCCAGCATCCGCTCGCGTTGCGCGGCGTCGGCAGGGCGCACGCCCGCGCCCAGGATCGCCCAGTCATGGGCCGCGCCCAGATCCATCAGCCGGTGCAGATACCAGGCCTGATGCGCGCGGTGGAAATTGCCGAGCCCGATATGGACGATTCCGGCAGAAAGGTCCGCGCGATCATAGCGCGGCGCGCGCACGCCATCGGGCAGTTGCGCGAGGGTATCGAGGGCAAGTTTCATCAGCTCATCCATTGCCCGCCGTCGACGTTGTATGTCTGCGACAGGATGTAATCGGACTCGGGCGAGGCCAGGAAAATTGCCATCCCGGCCAGATCGGCCGGAACGGCGAAGCGACCGGCGGGCACGCCTGCGGCGACCTCGGCCTTTTTCTGGCCGGGCACCTTGCCCTCCAGTTTCGCGAACATAGCGTCAACGTGGTCCCAATGCGCGCCATCGACGACGCCGGGTGCAATGGCATTCACGTTGATGCCGTGCTTGATCAGGTTCAGACCGGCCGATTGCGTCATCGAGATCACCGCCGCCTTGGTCGAGCAATAGACCAGCACCAGGCTTTCGCCGCGCCGTCCCGCCTGGCTGGCCATGTTGATGATCTTGCCACCGTGGCCCTGGGCGATCATCTGCCGCGCCGCCGCCTGCATGGTGAACAGCGTTCCCGCGACATTGACCGCATAAAGCCGGTCATAGCTGGCGCGGGTGATGTCCACGGTTTCGGCGGCATCAAACAGCGCGGCGTTGTTGATCAGGATATCCAGCTTGCCGGTCTGCGCGACCACCGCGGCAATCGCCGCGTCGATGCTGTCTTGCCGGGTGACGTCGATATGCACCGCATAGGCCGCACCGCCCAGCTCGCTTGCCGTTTTGCGGGCCGCGTCCAGGTCGATGTCGGCCACCGCGACGCTGGCGCCTTCGGCCAGATAGGCCTCGGCAAAGCCGCGCCCGATGCCGCGCGCGGCGCCGGTGATCAGCGCGGATTTCCCTGCAAGCCGGTTCATTCGATCCGCAGCCCCTGTGCATCGAAGCGATGCAGCTTGTCGAGATCCGGCGTCAGGTGGATCGTGTCGCCATGGCGCACCGGGATGTCACCAGAGATGCGGACGGTCATCATGTCCATCAGCCCGGTGTCGTGCACGTGGATGAATGTATCCGACCCCAGGTGCTCGGCAACACCGACGCGCCCCGTCCAGGTGCCGCTGGTCTTGGACACCGACAGGTGTTCGGGGCGAATGCCGATCGTCGTGGCGTTGTGCTTCTTGGCCTCGGCCCCTTCGATCAGGTTCATTTTCGGCGAGCCGATGAACCCTGCGACGAACTTGTTGCGCGGCGCGTGATAAAGGTCCAGCGGCGATCCGACCTGCTCGATCACGCCGGCCTGCAAGACGACGATCTTGTCGGCCATGGTCATTGCCTCGACCTGGTCGTGGGTGACGTAGATCATCGTTGTTCTGAGCTTTTCATGCAGCTCGGAAATCTCCAGCCGCATGCCGACCCGAAGCGCGGCATCCAGGTTCGACAGCGGTTCGTCGAACAGGAAGGCCGCCGG
>JAGRMK010000008.1 GCA_020441345.1 Paracoccaceae bacterium | reverse complement strand
CGCCGACCGAGGCCCCGCCGATGGTGACGATCAGGTCGGCCCCGGCGCAGAGTTTCAGCGCCAGTTGCAGCGAGGCGGCGTTGTCGCGCGCAATCGGCAGCATCCGCGCTTCGGCCCCGTGCTGTTCCAGCATTGCCGCCAGCCCGAACGAGTTCGACGCGATGATCTGGTCCGGCCCCGGGTCTTCGCCCGGCATCACCAGTTCATCGCCGGTCGCGATCAGGGCCACGCTTGGGCGCCGGTAAACCGGCACCTCGGCCAGATTCATCGCCGCCAGCAATCCCAGATCCACGGGCCGCAGGCGCCGCGGGGCGCTCAGCACATCGCCCGCGCGAAAATCACCGCCCGCCGGCCGCACGTTCGTCCCCGCCCCCAGGTCGGCGCGCAGCGTGATCGCATCGCCGTCGCGGATCACGTCTTCCTGGATCACCACATGATCGGTGCCTTCGGGCATCGGCGCCCCGGTAAAGATGCGCAGCGCCTCACCCGCAGCGAGCTGCCCGGCATACGCGTGCCCCGCACCCGCCTCGCCGACGACCCGGAACACCTGGCCCACGGCGACCGGCCCCTTGACCGCATAGCCATCCATCGCCGACCCGGCGAACGGCGGCTGATCGCGCCGCGCCCGCACCGGCTCGGCCAACACCCGACCCGCCGCCATCGCCAAGGGCACCGTTTCCACCTCAAGTGGCGAACACAGCGCGAAAATCCGGTTCAGAGCCTCGTCGACGGGGATCATGGGGTTTCCTTTTCCAACGGGTTGCCAGGCTCAGGTCGCGCGGACGGGATCACCTGTGCCATGACACATCGCAAAGCGGCGGGAACAAAAGGCCCGGCGCGCTCATTCCGGGTCCTTCCGGTAGGTGCCCGATTTTCCGCCTTCCTTGTGCAACACCGCGATGCCGCCGATTTCCATGGATTTCTCGACGGCTTTCAGCATGTCATAGACCGTCAGCGCGGCGACCGAGGCAGCGGTCAGGGCCTCCATCTCGACCCCCGTCTGGCCGGTGGTGCGCACCTCGGCGGTGATCCGCACGCCCGGAAGCTCGGTGTCGGGCACCAGGTCGACCGCGACCTTGGTGATCGGCAGCGGATGACACAGCGGGATCAGGGTGCTGCATTGCTTGGCCGCCATGATCCCGGCGATCCGCGCGACACCCAGCACGTCGCCCTTTTTCGCCGTGCCCGCCAGCACATGCGTCAGGGTTTCAGCCGTCATCACCACATGCGCAGAGGCCAGCGCGCGACGGGCGGTGACTGGCTTGTCGCCAACGTCGACCATTACCGCGCGCCCTTCGGCGTCGAAATGAGTCAGTCCCTGCTCGGTCGCACCGCTCATGCCGGCACCGCATCGGCCAGCAGCGCCCGCGTGGCGCCTTCCACATCGGCCTGCCGCATCAGGCTTTCGCCGATCAGGAAACACCGCGCACCCTGCCCCGCCATGTCGGCCAGATCGGCGGGCGTGGCGAGGCCGCTTTCGCTGACCAGCAGACGGTCGGCAGGCACGCGGGCCGCCAGGCTGCGCGTGGTGTCCAGCGTCGTCTCGAAGGTGTTCAGATTGCGGTTGTTCACGCCGATCAGCGGCGATTTCAACCGCAAGGCCCGGTCCAGTTCGTCCCCGTCATGCACCTCGATCAGCGCATCGATGCCCCAACCCAGCGCCGCGTCTTCCAGCTCGGCGGCCTGCGCATCCGAGACCGAGGCCATGATGATCAGGATGCAATCCGCGCCCCAGGCCCGCGCCTCGGCGACCTGGTATGTGTCATACAGAAAATCCTTGCGCAAACAGGGCAGTGAGACCGCCGCGCGGGCCTGGCGCAGAAACTCGGGAGCGCCCTGGAAACTGGGCGTGTCGGTCAGCACCGACAGGC
>JAGRMK010000144.1 GCA_020441345.1 Paracoccaceae bacterium | reverse complement strand
TTCGTGCTGCTGGGGATGGGAGCAACGGCGCTGGGGCAGGCCTTCATTCAGTGGCGCGACACGCTGCAATGGGTGGCGGCTGCTGTATTGCTGGTGTTTGGCCTGCATTTCCTGGGTATTCTGAAGATCTCGCTGCTTTATCGGCAGGCGCGGATCGAAAACGCCGGCAGCCCGAAATCGGTGGTCGGCAGTTACGTGATGGGGCTCGCCTTTGGCTTTGGCTGGACTCCCTGTGTCGGCCCGGCACTGGCGGCGATCCTGATGATCGCGTCGGGCATGGGCGACATCACCCGCGGCGCTCTGCTGTTGTTCGTCTATGGCATGTTCATGACCCTGCCCTTCGTGATCGCGGCCTTGTTCGCGCGGCCGTTCCTGAACTGGGTCTCGCGCCATCGCGACAAGCTGCAATACGTGGAAAAGATCATGGGCGCTATGCTTGTGCTGTTCGCCGTGCTGATCGCCACGAACTCCGTCGCCTATATCGCCCAATGGATGATCGAGTACATGCCCTGGATGAGCTCGATCGGATAACGTCACCAGAAGAGGAGGAAGCAATCATGTTTGCGAATCGTCGAAGTTTCCTGAGCGGCCTGGCCTTGTCGATGGCCGCCGCCAGCACCCTGCGCCCGACCCCGGCCCGCGCCGACCAACCCCAGGCCCCGCTAGGCGAGGACGGGCTGCACAAACCCGACTGGCTGCACGAGACCTTTCGCGACATGCGCGACGACCTGGAAGAAGCGCGCGCCTCGGGCAAGCGGATGCTGATCCTGGTCGAACAGCGCGGCTGCATCTATTGCACGCGGATGCATGAGCACGTCTATATCGACGATGAAATCGCCCGCATGCTGCGCGAGGATTTCTTTGTCGTGCAGATGAACCTGTTCGGCAACGTGCCGGTTACTGACCTTGACGGGGTCGAGATGGACGAGCGCGACATGATGAATCGCTGGGGCGTCGTGTTTACCCCGACGATGATCTTCATGCCCGAGGAAGCGCCCGAATCGGGCACCGTGCGCGACGCTGCGGTGATGACCATGCCCGGTGCGTTCGAACGCGGCACGACCCGGCTTATGCTGCGCTGGGTTCTGGAGCGCGGCTATGAGGGCGACGAGCACTTCCAGCACTACGTGGCGCGAAACCTGAACCCCTGATGCATGGGCTGAGAACCGGTAAATCATTGATTTCCGGTGTAGAATATTTGCCCGGCGCCGCACGCGTGGCGCCGGACAAGGGTACTGCAATACAATATGCAAATAATTGAATTTCCTGTTGCCGTTTCGGTATGCCTTGGGCTACGATGCATGGGCAATGCGTTTGGGAGAGCGCAGGAAATCAACTGCTGAATGTCAGGGAGGACATCCATGAACCTGAAAGCTGTGACCGGCCTCGTCGTCGCCGGGCTCGCCTTTGTCGGGACCGCCGTCGCCGATACCGCCCCCGCAGATGTCGTCTGGGAAGACGATGTCATGGTGACTGCCTCGCTGACCGGTGCGCCGGGCAGTGCCGAAGCCGGCGTCGAGGTCTTGACCCAGCGTTCGCAGGGCAACTGCGTCGCCTGCCACGAGGTCTCGGCGCTGCCCAACGTGCAGTTCCAGGGCAACGTGGGCCCGGCGCTCGACGGTGTGGCCAGCCGCTGGACCGAGGCCGAGCTGCGCGGCATCCTGGTCGATGCCAAGCACATGTTCCCGGAAACGCGGATGCCCGCGTTCTATCGCACCACCGGCTTCATCCGCGCTGGCGATGAATACACCGGACGCGCCGCGAATCCCGAAACCTTCGGCCCGCTGCTGAGTGCGCAGCAGATCGAAGATACCCTCGCCTATCTCATGACGCTGACCGACTGAGACCGGTCTGCCCGCCCCGATATCTTGAAAGGAGTTCAACCATGCTGACAAGACGCGATACCCTCGCGATCGGCCTTGGTGCTTCGGCCGTGGCGATGTTGCCCGCGGCCGTTCTTGCCGATGCCGTTGATGATGCGATCGCCGCCTTCACCGGCGGTGCCGAAATGGCCGATGCCGGTGTGACCATCACCGCCCCGGAAATTGCCGAAAACGGCAACACCGTGCCGATCTCGGTCGACGCCCCCGGTGCCACCGAAATCACCCTCATCGCGACCGGAAACCCGACCCCGAACGTCGGCAAGTTCACCTTCGGCCCCGGCGCCGGTGCGTCGATGGTCGCCACCCGCATCCGTCTGGGCCGCACCCAGGACGTGATGGCAATCGCCAAGCTGGCGGATGGATCGTATGCTTCGACCCGCGTCGAGGTGAAGGTCACCATCGGCGGCTGCGGCGGCTGAGCCAGAATATTCAGGAGTAACGCAGATGACCGAAGTCAGACCCCGCATCCGCCTTCCGCGCAGCGCCTCGGCAGGCGATTCGATCGTGGTGAAAACCTTGATCAATCACGACATGGAATCGGGCCAGCGCCGCAACTCGGCCGGCGAAACGATCCCGCGCCAGATCATCAACCGCTTCACCTGCGAATTCGGTGGCGTGATGGTGATCGATGCCGCGCTCGAGCCCGCCATCTCGGCCAACCCGTATCTGGAATTCGAAGCTGTCGTCCCGGCCTCGGGTGAATTTGTCTTCACCTGGTATGACGACAACGGCGAAGTCTACACCGCAACCGAAGCCTTCGAAGTCAGCTGAGCTTTCGGCGCAACAGAAGTCTGGGAGGAGACACTATGCAGCACCTTAAGCCTGCCAAATCGTTTGCCTTGACCGCGGCCGCCCTGGTCGCGCTCACGGGCGTGGCCATGGCCGACCCCGATCCGACGGCTGAGCTGGTCATCGATGGCGAGCTTCATCTCGTGACCCGCGCCCCGAGCGACGCGATCACCCCGAACCTGCCCGAGCGGTATTCGGGCTGGTTGTTCCGCGAATCGGACACCCGCGCCATGCAGATGGACGATTTCGAGAACCCCGCGATGCTCGCGGCCGAGGCCGGGGCCGATCTGTGGACCACCGCAGACGGCACCGCTGGCCAGTCCTGCCAGGACTGCCACGGCGATGCCGAAGACAGCATGGCCGGTGTTCGCGCCGGCATGCCGCACCTGAATGCCGATGGCGTTCTGTGGTCGATGGAAGACTACGTGAACAACTGCCGTACCGAGCGGATGGGTGCCGAGGCCTGGCGCTGGAGCGGCGATGAGATGACGTCGATGACCTCGTTCATCTCGCTGCAGTCGCGTGGCATGCCCGTTTCCGTACAGATCGACGGCGACGCCGCCCCCTATTGGGAGCAAGGGCGTGACATGTACTACACCCGCTATGGTCAGCTGGAACTGTCCTGTGCCAGCTGCCACGAAGAAAGCTATGGCCTGATGATCCGTGCGGATCACCTGAGCCAGGGCCAGATCAACGGCTTTCCGACCTACCGTCTGAAGAACGCCGGCATCGTGTCGATCCACAACCGCTTCCGCGGCTGTATTCGCGACACCCGTGCCGAAACCTTCGCCGAAGGGTCGGATGAATTCCGGGCACTGGAGCTTTATGTCGCCTCGCGCGGCACCGGGCTGAGCATCGAGGGCGTCTCGGTTCGTCCCTGATGCGCGTTTCACCGCCTTGATCGGGGCGCGGTTCGCCGCGCCCTGTTCCCTCCCCCGACTGATGACCGGCACGCGCAAGTCGCGTTTTTTGCGCCTGCCGGAATATTCATTTCTTTGAAGATTGGCATGTGGCCGGCCACCAGCGCCATCGCACCATGCTCGATACGGATCCAAGGAGATCAGACGCATGATATCCCGGCGCGAGTTTTTGCAGGCCTCAGTCGCTGCATCCGCCCTTTACGGCATTTCGGGCTTTGGCAACTGGTCCCGACTGGCGGCGCAACAGGTCCTGACCCAGGACGATCTGCTGCGGTTCGACACGTTCGGGAATATCTCGCTGATCCACATCACCGACATCCATGCCCAGGCCAAACCGATCTGGTTCCGCGAGCCGGAATTCAACATCGGCGTCGGCGAGGTTCGCGGCCAGCCGCCGCATGTCGTCGGGCAGGATTTCATCGACATGTTCAACCTGACCCCCGGCTCACCCGAGGCCTATGCCCTGACCTACCAGGATTTCACGGCGCTGGGTCGGACCTATGGCAAGATGGGTGGCATGGACCGCGTTGCAACCATCGTCAAGGCGATCAAGGCCGACCGCCCCGACGCGATCGTGTTGGATGGCGGCGACACCTGGCACGGCTCGATGACCAGCTACCTGACCCAGGGTCAGGATATGGTCAACATCATGAACGCGCTCGGCACCGAGGCGATGACCTCGCATTGGGAATGGACCTTCGGCACCGACCGGGTGTTCGAACTGGTCGAACAGCTGAACTTTCCGTTCCTTGGCCAGAATATCTTCGACGCCGAGTGGAACGAACCGTCCGAGGATTTCCCCTCGTACACCTGGTTCGAACGCGGCGGTGCCAAGATCGCCGTCATCGGTCAGGCATTCCCCTATATGCCGATCGCCAATCC
>JAGRMK010000143.1 GCA_020441345.1 Paracoccaceae bacterium | reverse complement strand
GACGCGATGATGGATTGGCTGGCACCGCGCGCGGGGCAGCATCTGCTGGATGTGGCGGGGGGCACCGGCGACGTTGCGTTCCGTTTCCTGTCACGTGCGGGCGAGGGCGCGCGCGCGACCGTGCTCGACATGACCGCGTCCATGCTGGAAGAGGGGCGCAAGCGTGCCGAGGCCGAGCGCCTGTCAGAGCGGCTGGACTGGGTGGTTGGTGACGCGATGGCGCTGCCGTTCGAGGACAACAGCTTTGATGTCTACACGATCAGCTTCGGCATTCGGAACGTCACGCGCATACCCGATGCCCTGTCCGAGGCCTATCGCGTCCTGAAACCCGGTGGCCGCCTGATGGTGCTGGAATTCAGCCAGTTGCCAAACGCGGCGATGCAAAAGGCCTATGATCTCTATTCCTTCAACGTCATCCCGGTGATGGGGCAGATCATCGCCAACGACCGCGACTCGTATCAGTATCTGGTCGAGTCGATCCGCAAATTCCCCGACCAGGACAGCTTTGCGGCGATGATCCGTGCGGCGGGCTTTGGCCAGGTGAAATATCGCAACCTGACGATGGGTGTCGCGGCGCTTCATTCGGGCTGGAAGCTCTGAGATGCGGGGCCCGCACAATGTCTGGCGTCTGATCCGAACCGGCGCGACCTTTGAGCGGACCGGTGCGATGCGCGTGGTCCTTGAGGCGATGAACGTGCCGCCCCGGCTGCGGGTTCTGGCACGGGTCATGGGGTGGCCGTTCACGTTTCTGGGCCTGCGGGGCGATCCGGCCTTGCCGCCGGTGACGCGTGCGCTGACCGCTTTGGGGCCGGCCTATATCAAGTTCGGCCAGACGCTGTCGACGCGGCCCGATATTGTTGGCATCGAACTGGCGAACCAGTTGCGCTATCTGCAAGACCAGTTGCCGCCATTCCCGACCGTGCAGGCGCGCGCGGCGATCGAGGCCGAGCTGGAACAGCCGGTCGCAGCCCTGTTTTCCGAGTTTTCTGAGCCCGTCGCCGCCGCGTCGATCGCGCAGGTCCACCGTGCACGCATCGCGGAAACCGGAGAGGATGTCGCGGTCAAGGTTCTGCGGCCGGGGATCGTGCGGGCCTTTCGGCGCGATATCGACGCGTTTCATCTGGCCGCGTCGCTGATCGAATGGGCGCTGCCGTCCAGTCGCCGGTTGCGGCCCACCGATGTCATTGCGCATTTCGAAGGCATCGTCATGGGCGAGCTGGACTTGCGTCTGGAAACCGCCGCCGCGGCAGAATTCGCGGCGAATACCGAACAGGACGCGGGCTTTCGCGTGCCGCTGCCGGTCTGGCATCTTTCGGGGCGCACGGTGATGACCCTCGGCTGGGCCGAAGGTGCGCCGCTGGGCGACAACGACGCGATCGACGCTTTGGGTGTCGACCGCATGGAACTGGGCGAGCGGGTCTTGCAGCTGTTTCTCAAGCACGCCTTGCGCGACGGGTATTTTCATGGCGACATGCACCAGGGCAACCTGAAGGTCGGGGCGGATGGTGCCTTGATTGCCTATGATTTCGGCATCATGGGCCAGATCGACGAATACACCCGCCGGGTCTATGCCGAGATCCTGTTCGGCTTCATCCGCAAGGATTACCGTCGCGTCGCCGAAGTGCATTTCGAAGCGGGCTATGTGCCCGCCGACCGCGACATCGACGAATTCGCCCGTGCGCTGCGGTCGGTCGGCGAACCGATCTTTGGCATGGATGCAACGCGGATCTCGATGGCGCGGCTCTTGAACTACCTGTTCGAGGTCACGGAACGCTTCGGCATGCAGACGCGGACCGAGCTGATCCTGTTGCAGCGCACAATGGTTGTCGTCGAAGGGGTTGCGCGGTCCTTGAACCCATCGATCAACATCTGGCATGTCGCGCAGCCGGTGGTTGAGGATTATATCCGCACCAGCCTTGGCCCGGCCGCGTTGGCCCGCGACCTGGCGCGCACCGCGCGCGTCCTGTCGCGCTTTGGCCCTCATCTGCCTGGCGCGGTCGAGGCGGCTTTGATCCGCGTGCGCGATCCTCGGGATCCGCCCGCAATCGGGCGCAGCGCGTCGCCGCTGGCCTGGTTCCTGGCCGGGGCCGCGCTGTCATGGGCCGGCATCGTGACGTTTCTCGTGTTTTTCTGACCCCATCACACCGGCCTGCGCAGGCCGGTGACGGACGCGCTGTCTACCCAGAGATTGCCGGGCAGAACCAGCATGGTCGCGCCGCCTTCGTAGCGGGCTTCCATGATCGGCACATAGGCTGCCACGGGCTGCGTATCGATGGTTTCGCCGTCCGATTTCGATTCGATCTCGAATGTATAGGTTCCGTCTGGCAGCGGGTTGCCGTCTGCGTCCATCCCGTCCCATGTGTAGCTCAGGGATTGCGGATCGAGGCTCCTGCTTTCGACGATACTTCCATCACTGTCGCGCACGATCAACGTCACCTCATCGGCCCCGAGCGCCGGATCGGGCGTCAACTCGACGGGGTTGCCTTCGTACCATACGCCGCCATAAATGCGCGCTTCCATCCCGACCCAGGCCCCGAGATCGGCCAGCCCGGTCTGGTTGAGCATCGCAGACAGCAACTGGTTGGTATAGTTCTGCTGTTCCACACCCGAGAATGTCGCCAGCTGGACGGCAAAATCGGTAGAGTTCATCGGATTAAGCGGGTCCTGGTTGCGCATTTGCACGGTCAGCATGTTCAGAAACGTCTGGTAATCCGATTGTTGCGTACTGCCAGAGCCCAGGGCCTGTGAAGTGGTGCCAAAACTTGATGCGATTTCCATGCGGGTTCCTCTTAAAGGCGAAGGTCAAGATGATCGTCTTGCAGTGCGCCCGAAAGGGTCAGGCGCGATGCATCCGAGGCGGGGTGTTGGGTGTCGTGCGGAGCGGCATCCGCCGTTTGCCCCTGGCCGTGTTGCCCAGGCTGTGATCCGCCCGGCGATTGGCCGAAGCCATGGCCCGAAAAGCCAGCGCTGGAAAAACGCACCGTCAGGGCATCATATCCCAGCGACCGCAGCTCTTGTTCCAGCGCGCCGACATGACGCCGCATGAGGTCCAGGGTTTCGGGGCGCTCGGTCTGAACGATCAGCAAGCTGCCTGCTTCGCCCTGGGTCAGCTTCAGGCGGACCGATCCCAGTTCTTCCGGCGACAGCGCCATGTCGAACCCGTTGCTGGTGGTGACCGCGATGGGGGCAGGTGAAGAGGCCGCGACATGACCGGCGATCTGTTGCGCGATGCCCGTCGCCGTTGCGGCGGTGCCTCCCTGTGCGAGCGCGGGTATCGCGGGTTGCTGGTGGGGCATGCCCGTCGAAGAGAGCGTCGGTGAGGTTTCAAGGGGTGCCGTGGTTGAAGCGATCGGCGCATCCGCGGCGGGTGCCAACGGGGCCGGCTGGCTTTTCGGGGGGCTCAGAACCGCCGCTGAATGCCGTGCCGGGGGCGTTGCAGGCATGCCGGATGCGACCGGACCCGAGGCAGGAGCGGGTGTTGCGTCCCGCATTGGCACGGCGTCGGCGCTCGGGGCGCCACCGGCGGATACGCTCGGCATGCCAGATCGCGGTTTGGCATCGTGGATCGCAGATCTGAACGCAGGTGAGTCGGGCACCTGCGCCATCTCGGCTGCAACTGCGGCGCGCGCTTTCACGCCCCTGTCAGGTGCGCTGGCAGGCGTGCTGACAGGGGATGCCAGGGCGCCCCGGCCCGATGGCTCTGCATTCGGTTCTGATACAAATCTTGCGGCCGGCCCGAACGGCGGTGCGGCCGGGCCCGACAAAACAGGCGCGCCCGCATCGCGGATCAGTGTCAGACGTCCCAGCAAGACGGCTTCCCGCGCTGTCACGCCGTCCAGCGCGGCGGGCGTGGAGCCGGGCACGGGCACAAGGGGGCGGGCCAATGGGAGCGCGCTCTGCGTGCCGTCGTCCGGTATCGGGCCGATCCGTGCCAAGGCGGGAAGCGCAGCCGCGACGGGAATCGGGCTCTGAGAATCCGTCGAACCAGACGCGAATGCCACAGGCCCCGGGACAGGCATCAATGCGGAAAGCGCGACCGGATCGCTGCCAGCCGCGCTTCGCGCCGAATCCGGGTCGGCCAGGCTTTCCGTGCCGTCAGGATCGCGTGCCCCATCAGGTACGGCGGCTGGTGCGGGTTGGGTTTCCGGTCGCGCGGGCATTGCCAATCCACTCAGAGCCGACTGGGGCAGGGTGGAGGGACCGGTTTCTTCGGGTAACGGGCCGTCGTCTGAGTCGGGTTTGCGTTCGGGATCCTGCTGCGCACCATCCGGGCCCTGTTTTCTGGGGTCCGGTTGATCCGGGCGGTCGGTTTCAGCCGTTGCCG
>JAGRMK010000142.1 GCA_020441345.1 Paracoccaceae bacterium | reverse complement strand
CCCCGAAGCCGCCGCCGGGATCGGCGCGCAACTGGACACCGGCACGGTGTTCATGAACCGCTGCGATTACCTCGACCCGGCGTTATGCTGGACTGGCTGCAAGGACACGGGGCGCGGGGCATCCCTGTCGGCACTGGGGTATCACGCAGTTACCCGTCCGAAATCCTATCATCTGAAAAAGGGTCCCTCATGAGCACGCAATTTGCGAACTGGTCCTATCCGACGGCGGTAAAATTCGGCGTCGGGCGGGTTGCGGAACTGGCCGGGCACTGTGCCGCCGCCGGGATCTCGCGGCCTTTGCTGGTCACCGACCGGGCGCTGGCCCGGTTGCCGATCACCGAGCAGGCGCTGGCGGTGCTGGAGGCAGCGGGCCTGGGCCGCTCGCTTTTTTCGGGCGTCGACACCAACCCGACCGAGATCAACCTGGCCGAGGGGATCGCGGCCTATTGCGCGGGCAGCCACGACGGTGTGGTCGGGTTCGGCGGCGGATCGGCGCTGGACCTGGCGAAGCTGATCGCGTTGATGGCCGGGCAGCGTGCCGAACTCTCGGTCTGGGATCTGGAGGATGTCGGCGACTGGTGGACCCGCGCCGACGCAGGCGCCATCGCGCCCATCGTCGCGGTGCCAACCACGGCGGGAACCGGATCCGAGGTGGGTCGCGCCGGGGTTCTGACGAATTCGACGACGCATCGAAAGGTGATTGTCTTTCACCCCCGCCTGATGCCCGCCGTGACGCTCTGCGACCCGGCGCTGACCGTGGGCATGCCGCGTTTCATTACCGCGGGCACCGGGATGGATGCGCTGGCGCATTGCCTCGAGGCCTATTGCAGCCCGCATTTTCACCCGATGAGCCAGGGTATCGCGCTGGAAGGGATGCGTCTGGTGCTGGACAATCTGCCCACGGTCTACGCGGTTCCCGGCGACCTGGAGGCGCGCGGGCAGATGATGGCGGCGGCGGCGATGGGGGCGGTGGCGTTTCAGAAGGGACTGGGCGCGATACATGCGTTGTCGCATCCCGTGGGGGCGGTTTACGGCACGCATCACGGCACGACAAACGCCTGCGTGATGCCGATGGTGCTGGAGTTCAACCGCCCGGCCATCGAGGAAAAGATGGACCGCGCAGCAGCCTATCTGGGTATCGCGGGTGGGCTGGACGGGTTTCTGGACGTGGTAATGGAATTGCGCGCCGCCTTCGATATCCCGCCCTCGCTGGGGGCGATGGGAGTCACGGCCGAGGCCCTGCCTCGGTTGACCGAGATGGCGCTGCAAGACCCGAGCTGCGGCGGCAACCCGGTGACGATGACGCGCGAGACGACACGCGCGTTGTTCGAGGCCTGCCTGTGAGGGGGACGGCGGGGTAAAACCCCGCCCTACGCCCCGCATCTCAGGGGGCACAATGCCGCAACCGTGGTGCCGGGCCGTGGCCGGCTTTGAGTATTTCGGGCAAGATGAAGCGGAATGCGCCCCCCCGGACCGGACGTGGCGAAAACACCCGAACAGGGCTTGCGCCGACGGGGGCGGCGGCTATAACCCGGCTCAATTTGAGCACTACCCCCCGGGGGTTGGTGCGGCCATGCATGCACGGGGTCCGAAATGCCGAAAAGAACCGATATCACGTCGATCATGATCATCGGGGCGGGGCCCATTGTCATCGGTCAGGCCTGCGAATTCG
>JAGRMK010000141.1 GCA_020441345.1 Paracoccaceae bacterium | reverse complement strand
ATCGACCTGGTGGCGATGTGCGTGAACGATCTGGTTTGCCAGGGGGCAGAGCCGCTGTTCTTCCTCGACTATTTTGCGACTGGCAAACTGGATGTGGAACAGGCCGCACGCATCATCGAGGGAATCGCCGAGGGCTGCGCGCAATCGGGCTGCGCGCTGATCGGTGGCGAGACGGCGGAAATGCCAGGGATGTATCACAAGGGCGATTTCGATCTGGCCGGGTTCGCCGTGGGCGCGATGGAGCGCGGAACGGATCTGCCGGCCGGTGTTGCCGCGGGAGATGTGCTGCTGGGTCTGGCCTCGAACGGGGTGCATTCGAACGGCTATTCGCTGGTGCGCAAGGTGGTGGAAAAGGCCGGGCTGGATTGGTCCGACCCCAGCCCGTTCAGCGAAGGCACTGTCGGCGAGGCGCTGCTGTCACCGACGCGGCTCTATGTCAAACAGGCGCTGGCGGCCGTGCGCGCCGGGGGCGTGCACGCGCTGGCGCATATCACCGGCGGTGGTCTGACCGAGAACCTGCCGCGCGTCCTGCCCGAGGGGCTGGGTGCCGAGATCGACCTGACATCCTGGACCCTGCCGCCGGTGTTTGCCTGGCTGGCGCGGACGGCTGACCTGTCACAGGCCGAATTGCTCAAGACCTTCAATAGCGGCATCGGCATGATCGTCGTGGTTGCTCCCGACCGGGCAGCGGCAATTGCCGCCCTGTTGGCCGAACAGGGCGAAACCGTCAGCCGTCTGGGCACCGTCACGGCGGGTGCCGGCGTGCGTTACAGCGGGTCCATTCAGTGACAGACGGCCCGCTCAGGGTCGCGATCCTGATTTCGGGGGGCGGCTCGAACATGGTGGCGCTGGTGCGGTCGATGACCGGCGACCACCCGGCCCGCCCGGTGTTGGTGCTGTCGAATGACCCGGCTGCCAAAGGGTTGCAACGCGCCGCCGAGATGGGCATTCCCACCGCTGCTGTCGATCATCGCCCGTTCAGAGGTGATCGTGCCGGGTTCGAGGCAGCGTTGCTGCGTCCCTTGCTGGCCGCGCGGCCCGATGTGATCTGCCTTGCCGGGTTCATGCGAATCCTGACCCCGGCCTTTATTCAACAGTTTCAGGGGCGAATGCTGAACATCCACCCGTCCTTGCTGCCGAAATATCCCGGCCTGCACACCCATCAGCGCGCGCTGGATGCCGGAGATACCGAGGCCGGATGCACCGTGCACGAGGTAATCGCAGATCTCGATGCGGGGCCTGTTCTGGGGCAGGCGCGGGTGCCCGTACTGCCAGCAGACACCGCGGACAGTTTGGCCGACCGGGTGCTGGTGCAAGAGCATCGGCTGTACCCCGAGGTGCTGCGCCGCTTCGTGGCGGGCGACCGGACGCCCCTTATCCTCTGACCCGCCAGGGCACGGCCCACAGCGCTACCAGCGATGCCAGCGACAAGCCGCAGGCGATCCACAGAGTCGCGGCGGGCCCCAGGGTCGCCATCGACCCGGCCATGCCAAAGGGCGCCAAGGCCGCGACAACCATGCGCAACGCCGCCAGCCGACCCAGCCGCGTCGCGTAGCCCATGAGCCCGAACAGCACCAGCGGAACGGTCCCGCGCACCATCGTCGCCAGCCCCTGACCGATGCCGAACAGAACCGCGAACACCGAAGCCGTGACCGCGCCGACCGGGGCCAGCGCCAGAACAGCCACCGCCGCCGCCAGGCAGAGCATCGCGACCAGCGCGGTTTCCATCGGGTGCCGCCGCCCGGCGACCGTCATTTCGACCACGCGCGCGATCACCTGCGCCGGTCCCATGAGCGCGCCAGCCGCCACGGCGACGGTTTGCTCCAGCCCGATCGCTGCCATGACCGGCACCCACTGCGCCGAAAAGGCCGCCATCACCGCCCAGGACAGCGACAGGCCAACCGCCAGGAACGCCATCGCGCGCGGGTGGCTGGCGGGGGGCAGGGGGGCGAATTGCGGGGGCTCGGTGCTCGGCGCGGTCTGGGCGCGTTGCGGTCGCGGCAGGCTCAGATGCAGCGGCAGACAGATCAGCACATGCAGCCCCGCGAAAACCCAGAGCGCCACGCGCCAATCCCAGGTTTCGACCAGCGCCAGCGTCAGGGGCCAAAACACCGTCGAGGCAAAGCCGCCCAGCAGCGTCATCTGGGTGATCGCGCGCCGCGCGCGGCGTTCGCCGACCGCCTGCGCGATCGCGGCAAATGCGGCGTCATACAGGACCAGCGGCGCGATCAGCTCGGCCAACGTGAGTGTGGCGATCAGCCCCCAAGCCGTGCCGATCTGCGCCATTGCCACGAACGCCATCCCACAGGCCGCAGACCCCGCCGCCATCATCACCCGCGCGCCATGCCGGTCGATCATCCGCCCGGCCAGCGTTGCGCCCAGGCTGCCGACCAGCAGCGCCGCGGACAAAACGCCATAGGCAAAGGTCGGCGTGATGCCCAGATCGGCGCTCAGCGGCAGGACCATCACGCCGAACGCATAGTAAAGCGTGCCGAAGCCGATGATCTGCGTGATGCCCAGTGTCAACACCGGACGCCAGACCGCCCACCTTGCCGCCGCCTGGGGCACAGGCGCCGCGGTAGGCGATTCCCCGGGGTTCTGAGGTGCGTCCAGCCGTCTGCCCATGTCCCACCTTGTTGACGGTGATCGCCGCAGTGCAGGCGCGACGCCACCCGAGATCACGCCGTATCATTTTGTGATCACACGTTTCAGGCGCGTGATCACAAAGCAAAGAAAAACCCTGTTTTCGCCAGTTTTGCACGATATTATCGTTTGTGCTACCGAGGTTTCATGCCATGACACACCGAAATCGCAGCAGACGGGGGCACAGTCCGTGAATATCCATGAATACCAGGCCAAGGCCTTGCTTCGCAGCTACGGGGTTCCGGTCTCGGACGGTCGCGTTGTCTTGCGCGCCGAAGAAGCGAAAAGCGCAGCGGGCGAGCTTGACGGCCCGCTGTGGGTTGTCAAGGCGCAGATCCACGCCGGTGGGCGCGGTAAGGGCAGCTTCAAAGAGGCATCGGCCGGCGAGAAGGGCGGCGTGCGTCTGACCAAATCGGTTGCCGAAGCCGCCGAGCAGGCAAGCCTGATGTTGGGCCGCACGCTGGTCACGCACCAGACCGGACCGGCCGGCAAGGTTGTGAACCGCATCTATATCGAAGACGGTTCGGGCATCGAAACCGAACTCTACCTCGCACTGCTGGTCGATCGCGCCACCTCGCGCGTGTCTTTCGTCGTTTCGACCGAGGGCGGGATGGACATCGAGGAAGTCGCGGCCAATACGCCCGAAAAGATCCTGTCCTTCACCGTGGATCCCGCCACTGGCATCCAGGGCTTCCATGGTCGCCGCGTCGCCTTCGCGCTGGGCCTCAAGGGCAAGCAGATCAAGCAATGCGTCGATCTGATCAACAAGCTCTACAAGCTGTTCATCGAGCGCGACGCCGAGATGGTCGAAATCAACCCGCTGATCGTTACCGACGAAGGCGATCTGAAATGCCTTGATGCCAAGATGGGGTTCGATTCGAACGCGCTCTATCGCCAGCCCGACATTCTGGCCCTGCGCGACGAAACCGAGGAAGATCCCAAGGAACTCGCGGCGTCCAAGTTCGACCTGAACTATATCGCGCTGGACGGTGAAATCGGCTGCATGGTCAACGG
>JAGRMK010000140.1 GCA_020441345.1 Paracoccaceae bacterium | reverse complement strand
CCTCGGCGATCATGAACCCGGTGCGCGCGCAGGAAATGGAAGCCATCCGCGCCGCCAACATGCTGATGGATCACGACCCCAATGGCGGCGAATGGATCCGTCTGGCCAAGGTGCTGGAAGCAATGAAAGAGGGTGCCACCTTTGCTGAAGCCTCGAAAGCGGCCTCGGCGGCGGCCTCGGGGCGCCGCGGCGGGCGCAAGGGGCGCGGTTGACCGGCCCCTCTCGCAACCCCGTGACGGGACTGGATCAGGGCAGCCGCGCGGCTGCCCTTTTTGCTAGCCGCGCACCGCGATCATCGCCGCCGCCCCACCGATGGCCGTCGCTCCAAGCCGGTTGCTCAGGCGCACGGCACGCGGCGTGCGCAGCAGCCCACGCGCGCGTTGCGCCAGCGCGATCCAGGCGAAATCGACCAGAGCCAGGCTGGCCAGCATGACCAGCGCCAGCACCGCCCAAGCCCCCAGACCGACGGAATCCATGTCGATCAGCGACGGCAGAAGCGCCAGATAAAACACCATGATCTTCGGATTGCCCAGCGTCAGCGCCAGCCCCGCCGCGAACATTGACGCGCCCGAACGAGCGCGCGGCATGGGTGCGGCCTCAGTAACCGCCGGACGGCGCCACATCTGCCACGCCATCCAGCCCAGATAAGCCACGCCCAGCCAGCGCAGCACCTCGAACCCCAGTTGAAAGCTCTGCGCCAATTGGCTCAGCCCAGCCAGCGCGCAGGTCAGCCAGATCAGCTCGCCGGCCCACATCGCGGTGACAAAAGGCGCAACATCGCGCCAGCCCTCGGCCAGCACCCGCGACACCAGCGCCGCGATGCTGGGCCCCGGCAAACCGGCGGCCAGAATCAAGGCCCCCGCAAAGACCGCTAGCGAAACCAGTTCCATTCAATCCATCCTGTTCCTACCCCTATCTTACCCTGCTCACGAGCGGCAGGAATGGCAAGGCCCCTGACGGCCATGCTACCCTGCCCCCTGCGCGGCTTTGACGCAGATCAACGCCAGCCCGAAACGCTGGCCATAAGGTCCGGGCATACGCGAACACGGATTGGAGGAAACCCATGTACAAACATATCGTTGTTGCCGTCGACCTGAGCCACGGCGACGCCGGCAAGGCGCTGATGGCCAAAGCTGCAGACCTGCTGGACGAAGGCGGGGTGGTGCGGCTTTTGCACGTGCTGGAAGACGTGCCGAGCTATGTCGCCGCCGAGTTGCCGCGCGACCTCAACGACCGCCGCCAGGCCGAAGCCAAGGTGGAACTGGCCGTCCTGATCGAAGCCAAGGGCATCAAGGTTGAAACCGAAATCCGCACCGGTGCCGCCGCCAGCCAGATCCTGCAATGCGCCGAAGACAGCGGTGCCGACCTGATCATGATCGCCTCGCACCGTCCGGGTCTGAGCGATTATTTCATCGGCTCGACCGCTGCACGCGTCGTGCGCCACGCTCAGTGCTCGGTGCTGATCTCCCGATGAACCCTGTTGCGCGCCGATCCAGGTCGGCGCGCCACTGTCTTAGCGGAAATACATCGCAAACCGTTCCCGGATTGCCCGGTCCAGAGCTGGATCGATCTGACACGGTGCCTTGGCCAGGATATCGGCCGTGCGCCTCTTGGCCCCGTCCAGCAGTTGCGGACGTCCCGCCTCGTTCCATTCCTTGGGGCTCATCCGGTTGCCCAGCGCCGGATAGACGTATTCGGTCTGCATCAGCTTGAGCGTCTGGTCCGAACCCAGATAGTGCCCCGGCCCGTTCAGACAGACCTCTTTCATCACCTCGATCGACACCGCATCCTCGGTCACGTCGATGCCCCGCACGCAGCGCAGCGCCTGCCCCAGCAGATCGTCACCCAGCGTCAGGGATTCGAAACAGAACCCAAGCAGCGAAGCATGCATACCCACGGATTCGTAAACCATGTTCAAACCCGACAACCCGGCGAGGGTGTTGGAAATCGCTTGTTCCCACCCCGCCTGCATATCCGGCAGTTTGCTGTCGGCGATGCCGGCGGCGGCCCCGCCGGGCAACCCGTAGAACCGATGCATCTGCGCGCAACCCGCGGTCAGCAAAGCCTGCTCGGCGCTGCCGCCCGACATCGCACCGGTCCGCAGATCCGAGACAAAGGGCCAGGTGCCGAAGATCGCCGGATGCCCCGGTGCGATGGAATTGACATAGACCACACCCGCCAGGCATTCCGCCACCGCCTGCACGATCGAGGCCGCGATCGGCGCCGGGCTGGTCGCCCCCGCCTGCCCCGCCGACAGCAGCAGAACCGGCATCCCGCCGCGAATGCAGGCCTCCATCGTGATGCAGCTTTCCTCGGCGAACTTCATCGGCGGAACAACGAAGCAATTGGAATTGCTGACAAACGGACGCTCGCGCCAGGCAGCCTCGCTACCCGCAACCATATGCAGCAGCTCGAAGCACCCCTCAACATGCGAGGGGTCGGAAATCGACGTGCCGACATGCTTGGTGGTTCCCGCAAGAGCCCCGTATAGCGTGTTCAGGTCCATCTCGAAGTTGTCGACAACGTCGCGGCAGACGCAGATCCGCTGGAAGAAATGCACGTTGTCCAGATGCTGCACGAGGCGCGCGGCGTCGTGCAGATCCTGCGCCGTCGATTCGCGATAGTCGCCGGTGTCGATATCCACGACATGCACCGCCGCGCCCGCAGTGCCATAGTGAACCCGCCGCCCCGACAAATCCAGATGATGCCGTGAATCGCGCCCATACAGGGTGATGCCCCGCGCCGCCTTGGACAGCATGTCTTCGACCAGCGCGCGCGGATAGCGCAACCGTCCATCGTCGCCCAGAATGGCGCCCGCCGCCGTCATCGCGTCGATACCCGATTGCGGCGCATTGGCGAGACCGATCACCTCGAGCGCCTGAAGCGCCGCCTCATGAATACGCAACACCGCCGCCTCGGACAGCGGGCTGTATTGACCGCCCGTCAGGCCGGCCCGGACCGGGCGCTTGTCCTCGGACAGGGGTGCGGCACGCACCGCAACCCGGGCCGCGCGCCCGCCGGACCGCCGCCCCCGCACGGGCGCATCAAGGTCAACACTCATCCCGCAACTCCTGCCTTTTCAATGCCGATCGCGCCGCTTGAAGGCCCTCTCTTCGAGGCGGCGCCAAGGGCAAGGTGCCCGGCAAATGCCCGGCGCGCAAGCACGTGAAACGACACTTGTGCGATAGCTTGCGACGCTTCAGACGTTCATCAGCAGATGTTCACGCTCCCAGGGGCTGATCACGGCCTGGAACTCGGTGTATTCGTGCCGCTTGACCGAGGCATAGAGCGCCGCGAACTCGGGCCCCAGAACGTCGATCAGCGCCTGATCTTCCTCGAAAAGGTCGATCGCGGCACCCAGCGTCAGGGGCAGTTCGTCTTCGCCCATATAGGCGTTGGTGCGGCATTCGGGACGTGGGTCACGCTTTTCCTTCAATCCCAGCAGACCGCAGGCCAGCGACGCGGCAAAGCCCAGGTAAGGATTGCAATCCATGCCCGCCAGGCGATTCTCGACGCGCCGCGCTTCGGGGCCGGAGATCGGCACGCGCAACCCGGTGGTGCGGTTGTCGCGGCCCNNCCCATTCCAGATTGATCGGCGCGGCAAAGTCGGGGACGTAGCGCCGGTAGCTGTTCACATAGGGCGCAAGCAACGCCACCGCCGCAGGCAGGTGGTTCTGCATGCCGGCGATGAAATGCATGAAAGCCGGCGTTTCCTCGCCGTCGGCATCGGAAAAGATGTTCTTGCCGGTTTCGATATCCACAATCGAATGGTGGATATGCATCGCCGACCCCGGCTCGCCTTCGATCGGCTTGGCCATGAAGGTCGCGAAACAGTCATGCCGCAACGCCGCCTCGCGGATCATTCGCTTGAAGAAAAAGATGTGATCCGCCAGATCGACCGGGTCGCCATGCGCCAGGTTGATTTCCACCTGCCCGGCACCGCCCTCTTGCAGGATACCGTCGATCTCCAACCCCATCGCCTCGGCAAAATCATAGATGTCGTCGATCACCTTGCCGTATTCGTCCACCGCCGACATGGAATAGGCCTGCTTGGCGGCGGCCACGCGACCGGATCGGCCCATCGGCGGCTGGATCGGCATGTTCGGGTCGATGTTGCGCGCGACGAAATAGAATTCCATCTCGGGCGCGATGACCGGCTTCAGCCCCTCGGCCGCATAGAGATCCAGCACCCGCTTGAGCACGTTGCGCGGCGCGGTGGGGTGGGGCTCGCCTTTCTGGTTCAGCGCGTCGTGGATGACCTGAAGGGTGATGTCGGCCGTCCAGGGCGCGGCGGTAGCGGTGGAAAGATCGGGAACCAGGGTCATGTCCGGTTCCTTGTATTCATCCTCGCCGCCTGGGGCATTGGCCCATGCGCCGGTGATGGTCTGCAGGAAGATCGAGGTCGGCAAATAGAAATGCGTCTGCTTGTCGAACTTGAAGGCGGGCATCGCCTTGCCGCGCGCAACGCCGGCAATATCGGGCAGGATGCATTCGATTTCGTCGAGTCGCCGGTCGGCAATAAAGTCGCGCGCGGCCTCGGGGATCTTGTTGGTCCAGTTGCTCATTGGGGAAACCCCTGTGTGTAACGCTTATGCCGCGGGCTGCGCGGCCTTGAGGAATCGGGCGATCTGCTCGGCGATGCGGGCGCTGTCGGTGGGCAACGCGAGGCGCCGCTCCGCGTCGTCCAGCAACGCATCGGGCACGACGCCGCGCCCGCGATGATCGATCAATCCCTGGATGAAGGTGTTGTCGTATTCGGGATGTGGCTGCACCGACCACCCCGTCTTGCCATAGGCCAGCGCCGCGTATTTGCAGAACGGCGACGATGCCAGCGTGGTCGCTCCCGGCGGCGGCACGGTTACCTGGTCCTGGTGCCAGGCATTCAGGCGCAGGGTCTCGTCGCCGAACCGGTATTCCGTGGGACCGGTCGACCAGCCGCCGGCGAATTTCTCGACCTTGCCGCCCAGCGCCTGAGCCATGATCTGATGACCGAAACAGACCCCGGCGACCGGCACCTGCGCGGCAAAGGCATCGCGGATGAACTGTTCCAGAGGCGGGATGAACGGGTGATCCTCGTAGGCGCCGTGCTTTGATCCGGTGATCACCCAGCCGTCGCACTCGTGAACCGAAGCGGGAAACTCCATATCCACGACGCGGTAGGTCTGAAAGGTAAAGCCATGCCCGGCCAGCATCGACTCGAACATGTCGGGATAATCGCCCTCGGCCTTGAGGGCATCGGGCGCGTATCCGGTTTGAAGTATGCCGATTTTCATGTCTGCCTCAGACGGTATCGAGATAGAGATCCAGCACCTCTTCGGGCGCCAGTTCTTCCATGTAACGAATTTCCTGCCGCTTGGTGCGCACAAGATTTTCAATGAGCTGCGGCGAAAAGATACGCGCCATCTCGGGGCTCGATTCAAACGCGTCGACCGCATCGACCCAGGTGATGGGCAGTTGAGGGAGGTCCAGCGCATAGGCATTGCCGGTAACCGGATCGGGCGGCGTCATTTCGTCTTCGATCCCCAGCAGCGCCGACCCCAGCACCCCGGCCATCATCAGATAGGGGTTGATATCGCCCCCCGCGACGCGGTGTTCGATCCGCCGTGCCCGCCGATTGCCCCCCGGAATGCGCAACGCCGAAGTGCGGTTCTCATAGGCCCACCCGATTCCGCTGGGTGCATGATTGCCGGGCACGAAGCGTTCATAGCTGTTGGCGTGCGGCGCCAGCAAAAGCATCGAGCCGGGCATCGCTCGGATGCAGCCCGCCACCGCGTTCAGCATCAAGGGCGACCCCTCGGGGCTGCCGTCGTTGAACAGGTTCTCGCCCTCGGAATCGGTCATCGAGAAATGCATGTGCATGCCGTTACCGGGCCAGGCGTCATAGGGTTTGGCCATGAAGCTTGCGGCAAAGCCATGCTTGCGCGCGATGCCACGCACAAGCAGCTTGAACAGCCAGGTATCGTCGGCGATTTTCAGCACATTGTCGGAATGCAGAAGGTTGATTTCGAACTGCCCGATCCCGGCCTCTGAGATCGCCGTATCGGCGTCGATGTCCATCGCCTCGCAGGCGTCGTATAGCTCGGTGAAGAACCGGTCGAACGCATCCAGCGCGCCCAGCGCCAGCGTGTCTGCACCCGGGCGCCGTTTGCCGGATCGCGGCGATGGCGGCACGCGGAATTCGCGACCCGAATCGTCGATCAGATAGAATTCCAGTTCTGTCGCGCAAACCGGGTAGAGGCCGCGATCATGAAACCGCTTGAGCACATTGGCCAGTGCATGACGCGGATCGCCTTCGAACGGGCTGCCATTCTCGTGGAACATCCACAATGGAAGCAGGGCTGTCGGCGCCTCCAGCCAGGGCATTGGCAGAAAACCGCGCTCGGTGGGTTTGAGAACGCCATCGGCATCGCCCGTGGCGAACACCAGCGGGCTGCCCTCGATATCCTCGCCCCATATGTCGAGGTTCATCACCGAATAGGGAAAGCGGGTGCCGTCCTTGACGACCTTGTCGGCAAAACGCACCGGAACCCGCTTGCCGCGCGCCTGACCGTTGAGGTCGGCGGCGGCAACGCGGATCGTCTTGACACTGGGGTGATGGCGGAGCCAGTCACGCATGATTCACCTGATATATTGCGGTCTGAACCGGAGCCGGGTGCGCGCCACCCGCGGAAGATGCCGGTTCAGACGGAGATTGATAAGGCCGAACAGACCGACAATGGCCAGCGTCAGCGCAACAAAGAAGGCCGCGACGAGCGGATAGGCCACGAACGGGTTGAAGGTCTGATCGACGAAATAGCGCGCGTAATAGAACGCCTCGCCGGATTGCTGCTGAGCCGGAAAGGCCGACAGGAACACCAGCGTGGTGGAATGGGTCAGAAAGATCGCTTCGTTGGTATAACTCGGCCAGGCGAGGCGCAGCATGTTCGGCCAGACGACGCGGCGAAACCGGGTAAAGCCGGTCATGCCATAGGCATCGGCGGCCTCAAGATCGCCTTTGGGCACCGACCGCAGGGCACCAAAGAACAGTTCGGCGGAATAGGCGGTGGTATTCAGGATCAGCACGATCAGCCCACCAACCTGCGCCGTGGTCAGCGCCGAGGTCTGCACCGTCAATGTGACGAAGCCCAATGGAATATCGACGCCAGAGCGCGGCAGCAGCACGAAAGCCGAGTAGAAAAAGAAGAACTGGATGAACAGCGGCGACCCGCGAAAGGCAAAGATGAACACCCCCGCCGGACGCGACAGCCAAGGGCTCGAGGCATGACGCGCCAGGGCAACCCCGGTCGCCAGCACGAAACCGATGACCACCGCCAGCGCGGCGAAATAGATGTTCCAGATCAGCCCCGAGCCGATTAGCGCCACCTGGTCGCAAAACGTGATGTCGGTGCCGCGCGGCAGCAGGCGTTCGCCGAATTCGCGGCCCAGCGCGCGCAGGAAATAGGCATCGAAGCTTTCGGCACAGGTTCTCATGCTGCGGCCCTGCGCATGCGTTCGCCCTCGGCGGTGGCCTGCCCGTGCGACAGGCGCAGCGTCAGCCAGCCAAAGCCGCGTTCGCTGAGCCAGGTGAGGAACAGGTAAAAGCCCAGCAAGGCCAGGAAATACCACATCCGCCAATCGGGATGCGGATAGGAATAAAGCGTGGTCTTCTGCCCGCCCAGCTCGCGTGCCCAATAGACCACGTCCTGAATGCCAAGCAGGAACAAGAGCGGCGTGGCCTTGATCAGGATCTGCCAGATGTTCGACAGGCCGGGCAGCGCATAGACCCACATCTGCGGCAGCACGATGCGGCGGAAGGCCTGTGCACGGGTCATGCCATAAGCCTCGGCAGTCTCGATCTGGGCATGGGGCACGGCCTGCATCGCGCCATGGAGCGTGTTGGCGACAAAAGCGCCGAACACCAGCGCAAAGGCCAGAACCGCCATGCCGAAGGCATAGGCGTCACGCACCCAGGCCGGGGCACCGATCGGCGGCATCTTGGCCTCGCGGCAAACCAGGAAATCGTTGCCCTGGCGGATCGGTTGATCCCAGTCGGGGCAGTTGATGTGATGCAGCACGTATTCGATCCCTTGCCCCAGCGCGATCGGCACGAACAGAAAGAACACGATGTCAGGCACGCCGCGGGCGATATTCACGTAAGCCTTGCCCAGCAAGGACAGCGGCGCAAACCGCGCCCGGATCGCCATCGCTCCACCCATGCCGATCGCCAGCGCGGCCGGCGCCGTAACGACCAGCAGCAGCATCACCACGCCAAAGGCGCGGTAAAAGTCGAGATGCGTGGCGCTGGTCAGATAGCAGACGAACCACGGCAAACCCGACAGGACGGAAGGATCAGAGCAAAAGGAAAACATGATGCCACAAGGCGCAAGGGGTGGTGGGGGCGGATCCGGCCCGCCCCCAACCGATTATCATTCGTAGAGCGCGGCCTCGTCGCCGAACCATTCGGAGATCAGCGCGTTCAACGAGCCGTCGGCCTTCATTTCGGCAATCGCCGCGTCGAACGTGGCGCGCAGCGCGTCGTCCGACTGGCGGATGCCCATGCCGATGCCGCCGCCCAACAGAACGTCGTCCCCCAGGAACTCCAGCTCGCCGTTCGAATCCGTGACATACGGCACGAGGAACGCCTTGTCCGCCAGAACCGCGTCGGCTTCCTGGTTCCGCAGCGCCGCGATGGTTTCGTCGGGCGTCGGGAATTCCAGCAGATCCGCGCCACTGGCCGCAACGTGACCGGCCTGGATGGTGTTCGACTGTGCCGCGATCACGCCACTGTCGCGCACCGACACATCGGCACCCGCCAGTGCGACATAGGCCGACGCTTCGGGCAGCAGGTAGTTCTGCGTGAACGAGATCACTTCCATCCGGGCTTCGGTGATGCTCATGCCCGCCATGATTGCATCGTAGTTGCCGGCAACCAGGTTGGGGATGATGGTGTCCCAATCGTTGATCACCCATTCGCAGGTCAGGCCCGCGCGCTCGCACAGCGCGTCGCCCAGCGCGCGCTCGTAGCCGTCCAGTTCGCCGGTGGCATCGTTGATGAAGTTATACGGAGGGTATGCGCCCTCGGAAGCCAGGCGCACGACATCCTGTGCCAGGGCTCCGGTTGCCGCGAATGCCAGCGCCAGCGCGGCGCCGCCAAGGTTCAGTGTCTTCATGGGTCTCTCCAACTGTTGACGGTTTTGGTGTTTGTCCTCAGCCCGACTGCGTGGCGCTGAGGAATTGCTGAAGGCGCTCGGATTTCGGTGCGCCAAACAGGCTTTCAGGCGGGCCTTCTTCCTCGATCAGGCCTTGATGCAGAAAAATGACGTGATCGGACACATCGGCCGCCAGCCGCATGTCGTGGGTCACGATGATCATCGTGCGCCCTTCGTCGGCCAGCGCCTTGATCACGCGCACCACCTCTTGTTCCAGTTCCGGGTCCAGCGCGCTGGTCGGCTCATCGAACAACAAGGCGCGGGGTTCCATGCACAACGCGCGGGCAATCGCGGCGCGCTGTTGCTGCCCGCCCGACATCTGTGCCGGATAGACATCGGCCTTGTCGGCGATCCCGACCTTGTCAAGGATCGCGCGCGCACGCGCTTCCACCTCGGGCCGCTTTTGTTTCAGAACCGTCACCGGCGCCTCCATGACGTTCTGCAGAACCGTCATGTGCGACCACAGATTGAAGTTCTGGAACACCATCGCCAGATTGGTGCGGATCCGCGCGACTTGCGCCCGGTCGCCGGGCTGGCGATGCGCGCCCGCCCCCCTCCAGCGCACGGATTCGCCTTCGAACAGGATCTCGCCCTGCTGGCTGTCCTCAAGCAGGTTGCAACAGCGCAGCAAGGTGGACTTGCCAGACCCCGACGACCCGATCAGCGAGATCACCTCGCCCGGATGCGCCACGACATCCACGCCCTTGAGCACTTCGAGCGATCCGTAAGCCTTGTGCAGGCCTTTGATCTCGATCACCGGAACCGCGTCGGGTCCGGCCGATTTGACCCGGGCGGGAGCGGCATCTGTGGTGTTGGCAGTCACGGGAACCCCGTTTATTTGATCATATTCATCAGTAGGACGCATCTTGCCCCGAATTGCAATCGTCGAGTGCGATCGGCGCTACGGCTTTCGGGTGCCGGGCCTGTATCCATGCCGCACCGACGGCGTCACAATGCGCGCCAGCGCGACCCCGGCCAGAAAGCCGCCCAGATGGGTTTGCCATGCCAGCATTCCCCCGACAAGAAAATATAGGATGACGTTCATCACCACCAACCCGACCAGCAGCCGCCAGACGGGCTCAAGCGTGGCGCCAAGCGCGCGGCGGCGCTGGAAATCCCAGAACATCGTCGTGCCAAACAGTCCGAACACCGCCCCCGATGCACCAAGCATCGGGGCGTTCGATGTTGCCAGCAGCGCATAGACCCCGGCCCCCGCAGCCGAAGTCAGCACGAACAACAGGAAGAACCCCGCCTGCCCCAGCCGCAGCACGGCCTCGCGGCCCAGATGCAGCAGGATCAGCATATTGAACACCATGTGCAAAAACCCGCCATGCAGGAAGGCATAGGTGACGAACATCGTGATCCGCTGGCCGGGAAAGATCGGCGACCAGTCACGCAGCAGTTCAGGCCAGAATGCGCCGTGTATGATCGCCGCGCTGCGCAACGATTGCAGACCGATGAGCGGCGTTTCCAGCAGCGTGAAGGCAGATTCCAATAACGCACAGGTCGCGACGATCCAGAGCAGGACCGGCGCGTGGCGCGTTGCGGGTGGGCGGAACGAGGCGTTCATGAAACAGGCATGGCAGCCCCGACCGGGCGGTGCAAGCCCCTACGCAAGGTCAGTAGCCGGTGGCACGCCATACCACGCCAAAGGTCGAACCGATGATCTTCAGATCAACCCAAAGGCTGAGACGTTGAGCATAGCGCAGATCCAGGATCGCGCGCAGATCGAACGAATTTTCGTTGCGTGCAGTGACCTGCCACAACCCCGTCAGCCCCGGACGGATCCCCAGATAGGCCTGAGGATTACGGTACAGCGGCATCTGTTCGGGCAGCATTGGGCGCGGGCCGACGATGCTCATGTCGCCCTTGAGCACATTGAATACCTGCGGCAGTTCATCCATCGAGGTCTTGCGCAGCATCCGCCCGACTGCGGTGATACGCGGATCGTTCTTCAGCTTCTGGGTCAGTTCCCATTCGGCGCGCAGGGCCGGGTCGCGGTCGAGATAGTCGGCCAGCTTGGTGTCCGCCCCTTGCACCATGGTGCGCAACTTCCACATGCGGAACCGGCGTCCATTCATGCCCAGCCGCTCTTGTGAATAGAACGGATTGCCGCCTTCGACCCACAGGGCAAGGGCCAGGATCGCCATGACCGGCGCGGCCAGCACGATCGCGACCACCGACAGCACCACGTCCAGCACCCGCTTGATGTGGCGCGCATAGCGCCCGGTCAAACGAGGCAGCGCCTGGGGCGGAACAAGCGTCGGACGCCCAACCGAGCCGCCGCGATGTGCAACGGCAAGCGGCTGGTTCCACACCGGCAGATCGCCGGTCGCCGGCAAGGGGCCGAGCTCAACACCGGTAGGATCAGAAAGCGCGCGATAATGCAGGGTCATGGCAGTTCCCAGAGGCTCCAGGATCGGCCGATACCCCCCCAGGCACCGCACCGACACAGATTTGCCATGTTCTAGCGCCGATACCGCCCAGATAAAAACAAATTGCGGAAAGGGCGGATCAAATTGGAGGTAAATTATTTGTTTCCAATCATGTAACCTCAGGAACCGCTCCAGTTTGCGTTGCATTCTGCAACGGCCTTCGCGAATCCTCCGTATTGTTCACGAATTGGAAACGACAAATGCGCCTGCGGAAACACTGGTCCCTAAGGCCACTCGCGCATGACGTGTCTGGTATTGCTCGATTTCCTCCTTAAGGATCCAATGCGAATCATCCCGTTTCCCTTGATCAGCCCGATTGTGCCGTGAATCCGCCGCAGGATTTTGGTATTGTCGCCAAACTTGACCTATATCCAGACATCAAAGCTGCCCTCTGCCGCACTCCGGCAAGGGCGCGATAACAACGGACCCGGCATGTCGCAG
>JAGRMK010000139.1:6144-6325 GCA_020441345.1 Paracoccaceae bacterium | reverse complement strand
CGCCGCGCGCGACGATCAGCACATCGGGGCGCGGCACCGGGCCGCCGGGCGCAAGCGCATTGAACCCTTCTATCGCGCGCACCACATCCGCGGGGCAGCGGTCGCCTTGCACCGCGACGGGCCAGACGATGACGTGGCGCGGAAAGCGGTCGGCAAGCCGGTGCAGGATGTCGCGGATCAC
>JAGRMK010000139.1:0-6023 GCA_020441345.1 Paracoccaceae bacterium | reverse complement strand
CGCCGGCGCCGGCGGGTTCGACATTCTCGACCTGGAGCTGGTATTTCGACTGCGGCGCATAGGTGGTCAGGCGACCGCTGGCGATGACCTCCATGCCTTCCTCGGGCTTGACGGTCATGCGTGCGACCTGGCCCTTCCAGCTGACCGCCGCGATCACCGAACGATCGTCCTTTAGGTCGAAATACATGTGCCCGGTGCGCGCGATCACCACCCGCCCGACCTCGCCGCGCACGCGCACGCGACCGAATTCGCCTTCGAGCGTGCGTTTGACCGCGCCGGACAGGTCCGACACGGTGTATTCATGGGCATTACCGCCGGGTGCGCCGGCCTCGTCGTCGTCAATCAGGTCCATGGGCCAAGCTTATCGCGGGGGATTCGCCGGGGAAAGCCGTGTCACCCGCGATCGCCATCGAAATTGTCATCGAGATGCTCATCGAGAGACATCTCGTCAAAGCAGGGGGCGTCAGACGCGTCGTCGTCCGTGGCCTCTTGGTGGCGGGCCGTCGACCAGAATGCGGTGGATCCCATCAAAAAGGCAAGGTTCCAATCATCGTCGATGGTGTGCGCACGCTGGCGTTTCGGTGCGCGGGGCAGCAGGAACAAGGCGAAGCCGAACCCCAGGATCGCCGGCCACACCGATCCCGACAGCCCCGTCGCGACCATGCCGGCCAACGCCAGCAGCACCGCCGGGATGCCGCTGCGGGGTGGGTCTTGGTCGGGCCAGAACAGTGGTGGCGCGGCAGAGCCGAACTCTTGCAGATACGCGTGACGCCAGGCGGCGTGTGGCGGCGTTGCGTGGCTGTCGCCCGGCGCCAGCATACGGCCGAAATGATCCCGACAAAATCGCTGGTATTGGGCACCCTGCGCCCTGTGCGCGCCCCATACCGCGTCCAGCACGACACCTGGCGCGCGCAAGGGCCCGACCTGCAGCGCGAGGAGATACAGAAACCGGCGATATTCGGGCAGGACCTGGTCGATTTGCGCGCCAGACCAGCCAAAGGCATCGCGCAGGGCCGCGTCCAGGCGCAACTCGGCGGTGGCAAGCCGGGTCCAGAGAGCGGGATCAATCATCGTGCCATGCCTTGCCAAAATTCCCGCGCTTGCTTGTGCCCGGGGCGATGCTTGGGTATTCGGACGCAATGCTATCAGGTGGGACGCGCAAAATGAACATTCTGGTTCTTGGGGGTGGTGGGCGCGAACACGCGCTGGCCTGGGCGATCAAGCAGAACCCGAAATGCGACAGGCTGATTGTAGCGCCGGGCAATGCCGGGATCGCCGAAATCGCCGAATGCGCGACGCTGAACGCCGAGGACGGCGCGCAGGTCGTGGTGTTCTGCGAGGAAAACGCCGTCGATTTCGTGGTGATCGGGCCCGAGGCACCGCTGGCCGCCGGAGTCGCGGATGCGCTGCGCGCGGCAGGGATTCTGTGCTTTGGGCCGTCGGCGGCTGCGGCGCGACTGGAAAGCTCGAAGAGCTTTACCAAGGAAATTTGCGATGCAGCGGGCGCACCGACGGCGGGCTGGGCGCGGTTCGCCGATGCCGCGACGGCAAAGGAGTATCTGCACCGGAAAGGCGCGCCGATCGTCGTCAAGGCCGATGGGCTGGCGGCGGGCAAGGGCGTCATCGTGGCGATGACGCTGCAAGAGGCGCTGGATGCCGTCGACGACATGTTCGGCGGCGTGTTCGGCGCGGCGGGTGCCGAAGTGGTGATCGAAGAGTTCATGACCGGCGAAGAGGCCAGTTTCTTCGTGCTGGTCGATGGCGAAACCGTGTTGCCGATCGGCAGCGCGCAAGACCACAAACGGGTGGGCGAGGGTGACACCGGCCCCAACACCGGGGGAATGGGCGCCTATGCGCCTGCCCCGGTGCTGACCGAGGCCATCGCCACGCAGGCGCTGGACGAGATCGTGCGCCCCTGCATGGTGGAAATGGCGCGGCGTGGCATGCCGTATCAGGGCGTGCTTTATGCCGGGCTGATGATCGAGCACGGGCGCGCCCGGCTGGTGGAATACAACGTGCGCTTTGGCGACCCGGAATGCCAGGNNCTGATGATGCGGCTGGGCGCGCAGGCGCTGGACCTGATGTTCGCCTGCGCCGAGGGGCGGCTGGCCGAAGCGCAGGTGAACTGGGCCGAAGACCATGCGATGACCGTGGTGATGGCCGCCCGTGGGTATCCGGGCGACTATGCCAAAGGGAGCCGGATCGACGGAATCGAGGGGTTGCCCGAGGACAGTTTCAACATGGTGTTCCACGCCGGAACCCGGCGCGAGGGTGGCGTCTTGCTGGCCAATGGCGGGCGGGTTCTGAACGTGACCGCGCGCGGCGATACCTTGGCCGAGGCCAGGGCGCGCGTCTATGCGATGGTTGACCGGATCGACTGGCCCGACGGGTTCTGCCGGCGCGATATCGGCTGGCGGGCGCTCTAGGCGATGGACTGGACGGGCGAGGGCATTCTGCTGGCCGCGCGTCCGTTTGGCGAAAGCGCCGCGATCATCGAGGTGTTGACCGGGGAACACGGGCTGCACCGCGGGCTGGTGCGAGGGGGCAGCGGGCGGCGCATGGCCCCTGTGTTGCAACCGGGCGCGCAGTTGCACCTGTCATGGCGGGCACGGCTGGATGAACAACTGGGCCATTTCACGGTGGAGCCCCTGCGCGGGCGGGCGGCTGCGATCATGCCCGATGCTGATCGCCTGGCAGCGCTGAACGCGGTGTCGGCGCTGACGATCTTCTCCCTGCCCGAGCGCGACCCGCACCCGAGGCTCTATGTCGCGACGGCGCATCTGCTGGACCGGCTGGCGGATGGCGGCGGATGGTTCGGTGCGTATCTCGCCTGGGAGCGCCTGTTGTTGGAGGACACGGGCTATGGGCTCGATTTGTCGTCCTGCGCGGTGACCGGGGCAACCGAGGGCCTGGCCTATGTTTCGCCGCGCAGCGGGCGCGCCGTCACCCGCGCGGGGGCTGGGGCTTATGCCGAGCGCCTGCTGCCGCTTCCGGCGCTTCTGCTCGATGAAACCGCGCCCGAAACACGCGAGGGCATGGCGCAGGGGCTGCGCACCACCGGGCATTTCCTGCACGAGGTTCTGGCCCCCGCGTTGGGGCACCGTCCCTTGCCGGAGGCGCGCGTGCGGCTGGCCGGGCGGTTTTGAGTATTTCTTGCAAGATGAAGCCCGCAGGTTTCGCTTAACAGGTGCAATTCCGACCGGGTCCGGGTCGGTTCCAAGACAGACAGGTCCCGTCGGCTGCGGTGACATGGGCACCCGGAGGCCCCATGTTCGAACGTTCCATCCCCGAGTGGCTGCGCCATCCGCCAGCCGCCGCCGCGCGCAAGCCCGGCGCGCGTGCATTTGCCGCGCTGTCGGCGGTCGAGGCGATGATCCGCGGCATGTTGCTGTCGGTCTTTCCGCTGGCGATGTATGCGGCGCTGGGCGATGCGGGCCGGGTGTCCGTGGTCTATTTCGGCGTCGGTGTCTTGTCGCTCTGCGTAGGGCTGTTGCTGCCCTGGGTGAACCGGGCGGTCCCGCGCCGCTGGCTCTATTCCATTGGTGCCGGGTTCTATGTCGCAGGTTGCGGGTTCGGGGCGCTGGGCGGGGGGTTCGTCATCGCCGCGCTCTTGAGCTGCACATTGGCTACAGTGACCTGTTTCATCTGTCTCAATGCCTATGTGCTTGACTATGTGTCCAAACACGACCTGGGCCGCACCGAGACCTTGCGCATGTTCTATAGCGCCCTGTCCTGGACCGCGGGGCCGGTCACGGGCGTTGCGCTGATGAACCTCTGGGCACCGGCGCCGTTTCTGGTCGCGGGGTGTTGTGCACTGCTGCAACTGGCGGTGTTCTGGTGGCTGCGGCTGGGGAATGGCAAGCTGATCCAGAAGGCCCGCGGACCGGCGCCGAACCCGTTGGCCTTTCTTGCGCGGTTCTTCGCGCAGCCGCGTCTGATCGCGGGATGGCTGTTTGCCGTGCTGCGCAGTTGCGGCTGGTGGGGGTATATCGTTTATCTGCCGATTTATGCGATCGAGGCGGGCTTGCCGCAAGGGCTGGGCGGGATGCTGGTTTCGGTGACCAACGGATTCCTGTTCACGACACCGTTGATGCTGCGCTGGGTGCAGCGCCATTCCGTGCGGATGGCGGTCCGCACCGGGTTCCTGTTCGCGGCGCTTGGGTTCTTGCTGGCATCGGTGTCGCCGCTTCCGGTGGTCACGGTCGCGGTTCTGTTCGGGGCTTCGGCGTTTCTTGTTCTGCTGGATGTATCCGGCGGCTTGCCGTTTCTGATGGCGGTGAAACCCTCGGAGAGAACGGAAATGGCGGCGGTCTATTCCAGCTTCCGCGACGTTTCGGGCATCATGACGCCAGGGATCGGCGCGGTCGTGCTTTTGATTGCGCCGATCCAGGGGGTGTTTGCGGCGGTCGGCGTGGGGCTGTTCGGGATGTTTTTGCTCGCCGCGCGCCTGCATCCGCGCCTGGGGCAGGCACGGACGCGGCTGGCCTGAGGGCCATCAGACCTCGCTCATCCCGACCAGCGCCGCGGCGCAAGCCAAGAGGGCGCCTTCGGGCGAAATGAACGTTATGCCGAACCTGTCGCGGGCCTTCGCGTTCGAGGCGCGACGCGTCAGGCCCAGCAACGGAATGGCGGCACGGACCTGGGGGTCGAAAAGCGCCAGCACGCGCATCACCCAGTGCGGCGCGATGCGAGTCGGGATCTTGCGGTCTGGGTAGGCTGCTTTCAGGATCTTACCCCAGCCCGCCATGCTGAGGGTTCCGCTATTGGCAATGAAGCGCTCACCGGCCGTGCCGGGGGTTTCGGCGGCAAGGATATGCATGCGAGCCACGTCCCGGACATCGACAGACCCCATGGCGGTATCGACGATCATCGGATCCTTGCCCGACAGCAAGCGCTTGACCACACCGACGGACGAACCAAAGTGCCGATCCAGCGGTGGCCCCATCACCATTGACGGGTTGATGGTGGTCAGGGCAAGGCCGCGTTCGCTGGCGATTTCCCACGCGCTGCGCTCTGCGAGGGTCTTTGACAGCGTATAGGCATCGACACCCGGCTGCGCGGGGTCGGTCCAATCCGCTTCGGTTGCGACGCGATCGCTGCCGACCTGGGTCCAGATCGCGGCACAAGACGAGGTCAGGACCACCCGTGTCACGCCGGCGTCAGCGGCCGCCGCCAGAGCGCGCCGTGTGCCGTCGCGGGCGGGAACGATCAGGTCATCGGCGTTTCCCGTTCGTCCGATCGGGAATGGCGACGCGGTATGCAGGAGTGCGTCATGGCCCCGCAGGGCGTCTTGCCATCCGGCGTCCCGCGTCAGGTCCAACGCGACAAACGAGAGGTTTTCAAGATCGCGAAAAGTCGCCAGTTGCGGGGCGAGGGCCGCGCGTATCTCGTCGATGCGGCCCAAAGACCGCAGGCTGCCGGTTACGCTGTGACCGGCGTTCAGTGCCTGCAAAACAATGTGTTTCGCGATAAAGCCCGAGGCGCCAGTGACGAACAGCTTCATTCAGGGGTCTCCGGCCCTGCTCGGGCCTTGACCAGCCTGCGCCGTCGCGCGCCCCGTGGTCAAGGGCGCGCGCGGCCCCCCACTCTTTTCTCTGCAAATATCCTGGGGTGAATTCGGCGCAGCCGAAGAGGGGCGAAGCCCCTGCTTCCCCTGCTTATCCCAGCAGACGGCGGGCAATCACCTGCGCCTGGATTTCCCCAGCTCCCTCGAAAATATTGAGAATGCGGGCATCGCACAGGATGCGGCTGATCTGGTATTCCAACGCGAACCCGTTGCCGCCATGGATTTGCAGCGCGTTATCCGCCGCGGCCCAGGCGACCCGCGCGCCCAGCAGCTTGGCCATTCCCGCTTCCTGGTCGCAGCGCCGGTCGTGGTCTTTCTGCCAGGCACTGAAATAGGTCAGTTGCCGAGCGATCATGATTTCCACTGCCATCATCGCCAGTTTGTCCGCGACGCGCGGGAAGGCGATCAGCGGCTTGCCGAACTGCTTGCGGTCCTCGGCGTATTGCATGCCGACCTC
>JAGRMK010000138.1 GCA_020441345.1 Paracoccaceae bacterium | reverse complement strand
CTGGGTTACAAGAACGGGATCGGCAGTGTATTGCTGGGTCCAAAGAAACGGAGAGATCATGGCCTTTACCCTCGCCACCTGGAACATCAACTCTGTCCGCCTGCGGGCCGGTCTGGTTCAAAAATTGCTGACCGAAGAGGCGCCTGACGTGCTGTGCTTGCAGGAATGCAAGAGCCCGGTCGAGTTGATCCCGGTCGAGGTCTTTGCGGCGCTGGGTTACGGGCATATCGTGGCGCGCGGGCAGAAGGGTTATAACGGCGTGGCGATCCTGTCGCGCCTGCCATTGCGCGACGCCGGGCATATCGACTGGTGCGAAAAGGGCGATGCGCGGCATGTTGCGGCGGAGCTGGAGAACGGCGTCGTCATTCACAATTGCTATGTGCCGGCGGGAGGTGATGTCGCGGACCGCGCGGTCAACGAGAAATTCGGTCACAAGCTGGATTTCGTCGCCGAGATGCGCGACCGGTTCCGGGCCGATCGGCCGGGCAAGGCGATTCTCGTGGGGGATCTGAACATTGCCCCGCGCGAGGACGATGTGTGGAGCCACAAGGCGTTGCTCAAGGTCGTCAGCCACACGCCGATCGAGGTCGAGGCCTTTGCCGAGGCGCAACAGGCCGGGGGATGGGTTGATGTCACGCGGCAGGATATCCCCGAGGGGCAGCTTTACAGTTGGTGGTCGTACCGCGCGAAGGATTGGGACGGTGCCGACAAGGGGCGGCGGCTGGACCATATCTGGGCCAGCGCCGATATCGGCGCGGCGGCGCATGGATCGCGGATTCTGCGGGCGGTGCGTGGCTGGGAGCAACCCAGCGACCACGCGCCGGTGTTTGCCAGTTTCGACCTGTGAGGCGCGTTCTTCGGGGCATCGAGCCCCTCAGAACGCGCGTGCTGCGCCCGCAGGGGGCTGTTCGCCCCCTCTTGGCCTTCGGCCAATTCACCCCGAAGGATATTTGCAGAGCAAAGACGAGGTCAGAGGGATTTGACGGCAAGCGCCACGGCATGACCGAGGGTCTGGTGGGAGGCCGGGTTGAGGTGGACGCCGTCGACCGGGCTGGGGGCGACATGCGCGCCCGCGTCGAGAAAGGCCGCACCCCTGGATTGCGCGAGAGCGCGCAGGAGGGGGGGGAGGGCGCGGGATTTCTGTGCCGCGCCCCAGAAATCGGTGGCCAGAATGCCGCGTTCCTCGACCGGGGGCGGGGCGATGAGCAGCAGTTTGAAGCCGCCGTTGCGGGTTTGCATCTCATCGCCGAGGGCGAGGTCCAGAAGCGCCGCGCAGCCACCGGTGACGTGGTCCGGGGTCGCGGCAAAGCGGGTTTTCAGGTCGTTGGTGCCCAGCATGACGGTCAGCACATCGATCGGCGCGTGGCTTTGCAAGGCCTGGCGCAGGGCGAGGAACCCGTTCATCACGCCGTCCATCACCGAATCGTCGAATTGGGTTGTGCGGCCCGGCAGACCCTCCTCGATCAGCGCCCATCCGGGGCCGAGTTGTGCGACGGCCACCGTCGGCCAGCGCACGCCCGGCGGATAGCGGTTGTAAACGCCGCGTCGGGTCATCGGCGGCGTGCCGTGGGTATTGGAATCGCCGAAGGTCAGGATCGTCGTCATCGCCCCAGAATGCGCAGGCCGCAGCAGGTTGTCCAGAACTTGCCCCTTGGAGTCGGCGCGCGGCGCACGCATATAGGGGCCAAGCCACGTGGCCGAGATGTGCAGGCCACGCGTGAACCATAGTCGAGGGGAAAACCATGCTGGGCAATCTGGGTGCCGCGCCCAAGGCGGGCGATCTGATCAAGGACACGACCGAAGCCGACTTCATGCGCGATGTGATCGACGCCAGCCAGGAGGTGCCGGTAATCGTCGATTTCTGGGCGCCCTGGTGCGGCCCGTGCAAGACGCTTGGTCCCGCGCTGGAAGCCGCCGTCACCGCAGCCAAGGGCAAGGTGAAGATGGTCAAGATCAACGTCGATGAAAACCAGGCCATCGCCGGGCAATTGCGGATCCAGTCGATCCCGACCGTCTATGCCTTTCATCAGGGCCGGCCAGTGGATGCGTTTCAGGGAGCCTTGCCTCCATCGGAATTGAAGGTCTTCGTCGACAAGCTGTCCGCGCTGGCCGGGGATGGCGGGTTGGCCGAGGCTCTGGCCGAAGCCGAGGCGATGCTGGAAGCCGGCAACACCGCCGACGCGATCGAGGTCTTTGCGGCCATCGTCGGCGAAGAGCCCGAGAACGCGGCGGCGGTTGGTGGTTTGGCACGGGCGCATATCGCCGCCGGGTCGCTGGACCAGGCCGAGGCGCTGCTGGCCAGTGCTCCGGCCGCGATTGCCAAGGCGCATGAGCTGGAGGCCGCGCGCGCCCAGCTCGCTCTGGCGCGGCAGGCGCAGAACGCCGGTCCGGTGGATGAGTTGCGCGCCGTGCTGGCGGCGGATCCCACCGATCACCAGGCACGGTTCGATCTGGCCAAGGCGCTGCATGCCAAGGGCGACGTGGCCGGGGCGATCGACGAATTGCTCGAATTGTTCCGCCGCGACCGCGAGTGGAACGACGGCGCGGCCAAGACCCAGCTGTTCACCATTTTCGACGCGCTCAACCCCAAGGATCCGCTGGGGCAGAAAAGCCGCCGCCGTCTGTCGTCGATGATATTTGCCTGACGGGCATGGCGCACTATGTCAGAGGCATGTTGAACGCCGCAGACCTGCCTGACACGCTTGCCTTGTTCCCGCTGCCGGGGGCCTTGCTGCTGCCGCGCGCCAAGTTGCCGCTGCATGTTTTCGAGCCGCGCTATCTGGCGATGCTCGACGATTGTCTGAAGACGCCAGCGCGGCTGATCGGAATGATCCAGCCGCGGGCTGTCCCGGCGGGCGAGGCGGGGCGCTTGCATCGCATCGGGTGCGCCGGGCGCCTGACCTCGTTTTCCGAGACCGAGGATGGGCGCTACATGATTTCGCTGACCGGTGTGTCGCGGTTTCGCCTGATCGCCGAGGTTGATGCCGGCGAGACGCCTTATCGCCGTGCGCGCGTGGACTGGACCGGATTCGGGCGCGATCTGGGGCGCGCCGAGGCTGATTCCGGGCTGGAGCGGGCGGCGTTTCTCGATCTGCTGGGGCGCTATTTCGCGGCGGTATCGCTGTCGACGGAATGGGACAGCCTGAAAGAGGCCGAGGACGAATTGCTGATCAACGCGCTGTCGATGCTGTGCCCCTTCGGCCCCGAAGAGCGGCAAGCCTTGCTGGAGGCGCCGTCGCTGACGACCCGCCGCGAGACGCTGGTGACTCTGATGGAATTCGCCCTGCGCGGACCGACCGGGACAGCCGGGGAGACCGTTCAATGAATGACACGACCACACCCAAGATCGACCGTCACATGCTGGAGGTTCTGGTCTGCCCTGTCACGCAAGGGCGACTTAGCTATGATGCGCAGGCGCAGGAGCTGATCTCGCGCAGTGCGCATCTGGCGTTTCCGATCCGCAACGGAATCCCGATCATGTTGGCTTCTGAGGCGCGTGAACTCGACTGAGTTGATTTGCCGATGCGTTGCGGGCGTCCTAGACTGCGGGCAAAGCAGGGGGATGACATGACGTGGAGTGCAAAGGCGGGTCTGGTGCTGGTGTTGGCGGGTCTTGCCGGATGCGCCTCGCCGTTGCAGCAATGCCTCATTGCCGCCAATCAGGATGTTCTGGATATTCAGCGCGATCTGGACGAAGGGCGCAACGCGGTGCGCTACGGATACCGGATCGAGCGGGTGACGATGCCCGAACTGATCACGACGGTCTGCTATGGGCCGGGCGGAGTGGCGAGCCCCTGCACGCGCTGGTCGCAAGAGGTCCAGGAAATCCGCCATCCGGTCAACCGTGCCCTTGAGCAAGAGCGCGTTGACCTGCTGGAGCGGCAGTTGGCGCGTGCGCAACAGCAGGCCGCGCAGGCCGAGGCGCAGTGTCGCGCGACCTATCCCGCGGAATGACCGAAGCGGTCCTGCCAGCAGGGTAGCAAGTCACCGGGTTCGGCCCGTGCGTGGTAGACGCCGCGCGCAATTGCCCGGCTTAGACAGAGCGCGGCGGCGTGGCCGAGTTCCAGCGCGCCGCCCTCGGGCAGGGGGCGCTGGCCAGTGGCGGCGGCAAATACCAGGTCGCCATCGTGAGGAGTGTGCGCGGGCACCACGGCGCGCGCCAGCCCGTCATGCGCGGCGGTAGCCATGCGTGTTGCCTGCGGCTTGGTCAGTGTGGCATCGGTAGCGACGATGGCAATCGTCGTTGCCTCGCCCAGACGCTTGACCGGAGGGGGGAACAGCGTCGGTTTGCCGCGCGCCACACCCAGCCCGCCAAATTCATCGCCGATCTCGAACGGAGCGGCCCAGAAGGCGGGTTCATCCCCCACCGTCACGCCGCCGACCGCGTTCACCGCAACCAAAGCGCCGACCGTGATGCCTGAGGCCAGCACCACCGAGGCAGAGCCCAGCCCGCCCTTGAGCCCCGCCACGGTGGCCCCGGCGCCCGCCCCGATGGTGCCCAGGGTGAAATCGCGGGTGCAGGCATCCAGCGCCGCGCGGCCAAGCGCCGGATACGGGTTCTCGGACCATCCCTTGTTGCCGCCGTTAAGCAGGTCGAACAGGATCGCACCCGGCACGATCGGCACCCGCACCGACCCGATGGCAAACCCGCGACCGCGTTGCGCCAATGCGTCGGCCACGCCCTGCGCCGCTGCCAGCCCGAACGCAGATCCCCCTGACAGAACCAGCGCGTCCACCGCCTGCACCATCTTGTCAGGGGCCAGCAGGTCCGTTTCGCGTGTGCCCGGCGCGCCGCCCATCACATGCACGCCCGCAACCATCGGCACGTCGCCCAACACCACCGTGGCCCCGCTTTTCAGGGTTGGATCGGCGGCATGGCCGGCGCTCAGGCCGGGCACATCGGTGATCAGGTTGCGGGGGCCGGGGGCATATGCGGTCATCTTTGGGTCCTGTCTGGGTCTTGCGGTGACCTTAGTGCGGGGGCCTGGTGCCGTAAACAGCTAGGCAGAGGGCGCGCTATGCGTTACCACATTGGGGAATTTGATCACTTTCGGACGGGTATGCAGTTTCCACAGGCCGCCAGCACCACCGGCAAGTTGCCCGAGCACGAGGCCACTTATCGCCGGTTGCGCGACAAGATGATGTTCGGCGATCTGGCACCGGGGCAAAAGGTTACTCTGCAGGGGATTACCGCAGATCTGGGCGCGGGAATGACCCCGGTGCGCGAGGCGATCCGCCGGCTGACGGCCGAAGGGGCGTTGACGCTGCATGAAAACCGCCGGATTTCGGTGGCGCGGCTCACGCTGTCGCAACTGGATGAACTGGCCTTTGTGCGCCTGTCGCTGGAGCCCGAACTGGCGCGGCGGGCGCTGGACCGGATGAGCCCGGCCGCGATTGATGCGCTGGCACTGGTCGATGCGGCCATCGACAAGGCCATCGGCGCGGGTGATGTGCAGGGGTATCTGGCAGGAAACTATCGCTTTCATTTCGCGCTGTACGAGGCCGCCGATGCGCCGATTCTGCTATCGCTGACGGCCTCTCTCTGGCTGCGGTTTGGTCCGTCGCTGCGCGTGGTGGTCGAAAGCGGTGGATCGATTGGCCCCGATCGGCACAAGGATGCGCTGTCGGCGATGCGCGACGGCGACGCCCTGCGGCTTGAGGCGGCGATCAAGGCCGATATCGTGCAGGGCATCGACATGGTGCGCGCCGATATTGCCCGCTCGCAGTCGTGACGACGAAAAGGCCCCACGCGGGCACGGCAATTTGATCAAATTCTATTGCTCCTGCTTGGGGCTGGTCGTATCGTGGGACGAATCCACCCCGACGTGACGGGGCAAGCCGGAGTATCGCCATGCGCCAGATCACCAACCACATGCCCACCGCCGAATTGCAGGCGCTGGACGCCGCCC
>JAGRMK010000137.1:2621-15204 GCA_020441345.1 Paracoccaceae bacterium | reverse complement strand
CCGGCAGATGCGCCGCGCCGCCCGCTCCGGCGATGATCACCTGCAGGCCGCGCGCGACCGCCGTCTTGCCATAATCCCACAGCCGGTCGGGCGTGCGATGCGCCGAAACGATTCGCGCTTCGTACCCGACGCCCAGTTCATCGAGAATGGTCGCCGCCTCGCGCATCGTCGGCCAGTCCGACTGGCTGCCCATGATGATCCCGACTTTTATCGACATAGCGCCCTCCGGCCCGTTTTCTGGCTGTGCCCTATACAATTGGCCGCGCCCGCGCAATGCAAGGGGCCCCGGAAAGGAAAGAGCTCTGTGCGCGGCGCGGCTTTCGGGCTAGGACACGCGCATGACCCAAGATTTGCAGATGTTCCTCGTGTCCCCGCCCGGTATGGAAGCCGTCCTTGCCGCTGAGGCCCGCGACCGCGGGTTTCGCGATGTCGCGCCCGTGCCCGGCGGCGTGACCTTGACCGGCGACTGGACCGAGGTCTGGCGCGCCAACCTGACGCTGCGCGGCGCGGCGAGGGTGCTGGTGCGGATCGCCGAATTCCGCGCGATGCACCTCGCGCAACTCGACAAACGCGCGCGCAAGGTGCCCTGGGCCGAAGTGCTGCGCCCCGATCTGCCGGTCAAGGTCGAGACCGTATGTCGCAAATCCAGGATCTACCACGCCAAGGCTGCGACCCAGCGCATCGAAACCGCCCTGCGCGAGGAATTGGGCGTGCCGATCGAACCCGACGCCACGCTGGTCGTCAAGGTGCGCATCGAGGATGACCTCGTGACCGTCAGTCTTGACACCTCGGGCGAGCCCTTGCATCGGCGCGAGCACAAGCTAGCGGTCGGCAAGGCTCCGATGCGCGAGAACCTGGCGGCGCTGTTCCTGCGGCAGATGGGCTTTGACGGCACGCAGACGGTCGTTGACCCGATGTGCGGGTCCGGCACCTTTCCCATCGAGGCCGCCGAGATCGCAGCCGGCCTTTTGCCCGGTCGCAGCCGCAGCTTTGCCTTCGAACACCTGGCCAGCTTCGACCCGAAGCGAGTCGCCGCCCTCAAGCAGGTCGCGCCGCAGACCCCGGTTGTCCGGTTCCATGGCTCGGATCGCGATCAGGGAGCGGTTGGCATGGCGCAAAAGAACGCCGAGCGCGCGGGCGTGGCCCAGTGGTGCAGTTTCGAGCGCAAGCCGATCAGCGACCTGACACCGCCGCCGGGCGCGCCCGGTCTGGTCATCGTGAACCCGCCCTGGGGCGCGCGGATCGGTGAGAGAAAGCTGCTGTTCGCGCTTTACGGGGCGATGGGCAAGACGCTGGGCGAACGGTTTCGCGGCTGGCGCATCGGTGTGATTTCACCGGACGCCGGGCTGGTCAAGGCGACCGGCCTGGGCATGCAGCCTGTGGGCGCCCCGGTGGACATGGGCGGCGTGAAGGTCACGCTGTATCAGGGCGACCAGGGATAAGACACGCCCGTCGTCGATTGCCGTCGGCCTCAGCGCACCCGGCTGCATTGCTGGGTAAACTGCCTGACCGGGCCAGCGCTGCCCCGCAGGCTTAGTTGCGCGCTGCCTGCGCCCTCGACCTCGTAGGTCAACGTGGTCTGCGCGATCATCGCCTGCCAGAGCCTGTCGTTAGGCGGAAGCACGATTTCGACGCCGGGCATCATCTCGCCGTCGGTGCGGATCTTGCCGGTCACAACCTGGTTGAAACCTGGCGCCGTAAAGGCAACCCGCACGGTGTTGCCGTGCGGTATGTTATGGGGACGCGTGGCGATCTGGAACCGGGTGAAAGGTCCGCTCATGCCCAGAATGCAACTGCCGATGAATTGCGCGTCATCGGTCTGCGGCACGCCATAGCCGACATAGATCCCGGTATCGCCCGGTTGCAGCCCGGCAGTCGCGCGATTGAAAACCCATGTATACCCGGTTTGCGCGGTGGCGGCGACCGACGACAAGCCGAAAAGAAACGCGGTTGCGAAGCCTAGACGATGTTTCATTCGAACGCTCTCCAATGTGATCTGGCATCAATGCCCGACAGCAAGGCGCGCCGAAAGCTGACCGCGACGAGATCACAGGCGCCCTGGCAGGCTAGCGGTCATGAACCCTTTGACGCAAGAGATTACTCTGCCCTGCATATTTTCGGCAATCTGCCGACGCATTTCGCGCCGGGTCGGGCCAGGCAAAGTCAGGCTATGATATCCGGCATCAGCTCGTCCTCGATCCTGGCGATCAGATCCTTGAGGAACAGTTTGCGCTTCTTGAGGCGCTTCATCGCCAGTTCATCGCCCGTTCCACGATCGTGCATGGCAGCGATCGCGTCATCAAGATCGCGGTGCTCACGCCTGAGAACCTCGAGCTTAACGCGCAAGACCTCTTCGTGATTCAGCTCCATCTGCGCATTCATGGTCCGTGCGACTCAATCTTGTTTTTTCCCAGTTTAACCAGAAATCCGTGATCTGGCAAAGGTTTCGCGCGCCCCTTGCAGCTTCGGGCAAGCGCACCCATATCTTGCCTGTGCCGGGCCTGCCGCACAGTCGGGGGTCTGGTGTTGTGTCGCTGTGACAGGACCGGACCATGACGAAATTTGCCTTTCCCTCTCATCCGTTGCTGCTGGGCTTCGAACCGCTGGAACGTCTGGTGGAACGCACCGCCAAGGCCGGGGCCGACGGCTATCCACCGTTCAACATCGAACTGGTTGAACCCTCGCGCTATGTGATCTCGCTGGCGGTCGCCGGGTTCAAACCCGAGGATCTGACGCTGACTCTGGAAGACCGGCAACTTGTGGTGCGTGGCCACCAGGCAGAGCCGGACGCCGGGCGCGTGTTTTTGCACCGGGGCATCGCCACGCGCCAGTTCCGCCGCGTCTTTGCACTGGCCGAAGGCGTCGAGGTCAGCGGCGCGCGGCTCGACAACGGGCTGCTGGAAGTGTCGCTGGAACGGCGCGAGCCCGAGACCGTGGTGCGCAGCATTCCGATTACCCGAGGTTGAAAGGAGACCGCGATGGAAACCCCCTATCCCGATCTGCCGAAGGGCAAGATCGCCTATATCCGCCAGGTCGAGCGCAAAAGCCTGCCTGATGACATCCAGGCACAACTGCCGGGCGACGCCCCGATCTGGGGCGTGCACGCGGCCGATGGAGAATGCCTGGCGCTGGCGCGCGACCGGGCCGTCGCCTTCATGCTGGCCCGGCAAAACGACATGGCGCCGGTCAGCGCGCACTGAGCCTCTGGCGCTTATCCTTCGGGGACAAAGGACGCGAATTTCGCCTGTTGTGCGATCAGCACCGCCTGTGTGCGGCTCTGCACCCCCAGCTTGCGCATGATCGCCGTGACATGGGCCTTGACCGTGGTTTCGGCGATCGACAATTCCCAGGCGATCTGCTTGTTCAGCCGCCCCTGGCACAAAAGATCCAGGATCTTGGCCTGCTGCCGTGTCAACAAGGACAGCCGGTTGACCGCGTCGCTGGCGCTCTCGTCGCGGCTCGGTGTGAAGCCCTCGGGCAGCCAGATCTCGCCACGGGCCAGCGCCTGAAGCGCCGCGCGAAACGTGTCGCGGCCCGAATGTTTGGGCACGAACCCCGCCGCCCCCGCCGCCAGCGCGGCACCGATCAGACGCGGTTCGACCAGCGACGACACCACCAACACCGGGATATCGGGCGCCGCCGCGTGCAGGCGGATCAGCCCGTCCAGCCCCTCGACATCGGGCAGATCGAGGTCCAGCAGCGCGATCTCGGGCAGCGGCTCTTTGCCGACCCGCTCCAGCGCTGCGCCCAGCGACGAGGCGCTGTCCACCCGTGCCACGCCGCAGACCCCGCGCAGCGTCAGCGCCAGCGCATCGCAAAACAGCGGATGGTCATCGACGATCAGTGCGCGGGAAAAACCGCGGGGCGGTGGGGCGGGGTCTTCGGTCATTGGTGGCGCTCCTCTCTGCGAGACACGATACCAAGCGCGCCGCCGTTAAGAAACGGGGTGCGCACGCCGGGGCATGAGACAAAGGTCTGACAGACCAAAGCCTGCTTTCGCCAAACCCGCGCTTTGCCTATTCTGCCGCGCAAAGCCCAACAAGGACCACGCCCATGCAAATGACCGACACGAGACTCATCGCCGCCCCACCCGGTATCGTCTGGGCCGCGCTTCTGGACCCCGAGGTTCTCAAGGCCTGCGTGCCCGGATGCGAGAATCTGACCGGCTCGGCCGAGGACGGGTTCGAAGCCGTCGTGGTGCAAAAGGTCGGCCCGGTGAAAGCGAAGTTTTCCGGCGTGGTGACCATCGCCGACCGTATCGAGGGCCAGAGCCTGACGCTGAACGGCGAGGGCAAGGGCGGTGCCGCAGGCTTTGCCAAAGGGGCCGCGCATGTCTCGCTGGCACCCGCCATGACAGACAACGGTGCCGAGGCAACGACCCTGTCCTACGAGGTCGAGGCGAAGGTGGGCGGCAAGCTGGCGCAGCTTGGCAGCCGGATCATCGACGGATTCGCGCGCAAGATGGCCGATGATTTCTTTTCCCGGTTCCAGGATGCCGTCGAAGGGCCCGAAGCCGAGGATACGCCCGACGAGACGGTCACGGAAACCGGAACCGACGCCCCGAAAAAAGGCTGGTTCAAGCGCATTCTGGGCAGCGATTGAGGCAGTCACAGCACCGTTGCAAGAGGATCGACGCCGATCACCGCCGGGTGTAGCGCGATCAGCACCGCCCAGACCGCCACCGCCACCAGTGCGGGCCGCCACGACGGCCCCGCGCCAGGGCGCCAACGCCCGGCAAGCAGCGCGGCGAAGGGCACGAGCGAGGTCGCGCGGGTCTGCTCGCGCCAGTTGTCGGGGCCCATGTCGCGTCGCTTGCGCCGGTCGATCAGCGGCATCCCCAGCAGCGCGAAACCGGTCATCGTGCCGAACAGGATGACATGCGCCAGGTCGCCGTTGGCCAGCAGATGCGCCGCCCCCCACAGCGCCAGCGCCAACAGGACCGGATGGCGGCTGACACCGGCAATGCCCGGCCGCGCGGGATCGAACGGCGCCCCCCGGCTGCCGAATGACAGGGGATTGACCCCGGCAATGGCATAGGCCGCCAGCAGACATGCCGCCAGCATAAGGGTCAGCGCGGCATGGCTTTGCCAGGGCGCGAATCCCCACAGCGGCAGGTAGGGCGCACGCCCCGCCGCGACGATCAGCCAGGTCAGCAGCCCGATCGACAGTGCCGAATAGGCGATGCCGAACCCCGCACGCCCCAGCAGCGCGACCAGAGGCGCCTTCAGCCGGGGACGCACCGGAATTGCATGCGCGCCCAAAAATACGACCATTGCGGCGGCAAATTCCAACCATCCCTGCATCTGTGCGCCTCTTTCCCGTGCCCGCCATTCATCCGCCGCACCCTGCCGCCCGCACGGGCGCGATGCAACAGGGTGAGTTGACGCCCCCCGCGAAACCCTCAGAATGGTCGCGACGCAACCCGGAGGCCGAGCCATGACCACCACCGTTCCCGGCCCCGATGGCCGCCCGCGCTGCGGCTGGTGCGGCACGGTCCCCGCGTTTTTCCCCTATCACGATAACGAATGGGGGTTTCCGGTCGCCGATGACCGGCGGCTGTTCGAAAAGCTCTGCCTGGAGAGCTTCCAGTCGGGACTGAGCTGGCGCACCATTCTGGACAAGCGCGAGAATTTCCGATCAGCCTTTGACGGGTTCGATTTTCACAAGATCGCGGCTTATGGCGACGCCGATGTCGCGCGCCTGCTGGCCGATGCGGGGATCGTGCGCCACCGGGGCAAGATCGAGGCGGCGATCAACAACGCCGCGCGGGCCGTGGCACTGATCGAAGAGGCCGGGTCGCTGGCCGCCTATGTCTGGGGGTTCGAACCCCCGGCTCGGGATCTGGCCGCACCGCAAAGCCAGACCACATCGGCGGCGTCGGTCGCCCTGTCAAAGGATCTCAAGAAGCGCGGGTGGAAATTCGTCGGGCCGACCACCATCTATGCCTTCATGCAGGCGATGGGCCTGATCAATGACCATGCCACGGGCTGCGTTATGCGCGCCGAGGCCGCGCGCGCTCGCGCCGCGTTTCGAAAACCCGTTTGAGCCCCCGGACCCCTGCCAACATGACCCCGCATTACCATGCCTATCTGGCCCCCGCCCGCGCCACCAACCAGATCTGGCGGCTGGTCCTGGGCGTGATGCTGATCACCGGCATCTATGTCGCCTGGATGGTCGGCATGGGCGCGGTGATGTGGCTGGCGGCGGGTTTGGCCGGGTTCGAGCGTCAGCTTGCGCGCATCGGTGGCGGATCCGATCCCTGGTCGCTGATCCTGCTGTTGTCGACTTTCCTGGGGGCCTGGGCAGGCACCGCGATTACCCTGCGCGTGTTGCACCGCCGTCGCCTGCGAAGCCTGTTCGGCCGTCCACCCGTCGTGTTGCGCGATTTCGTGCTAGGGGTGGCGATGATGGCGGCGATCGGCGGCGGCCTGGGGTTGATCCTTGCGCCATTCATGCCGGGGTTGGAGCGCGCGACGCCGCCGGGCGTCTGGCTGTCGTTCCTGCCGCTGGCGCTGCTGGGCATCCTGATCCAGACCGGAGCCGAAGAACTGGTGTTTCGCGGCTATATCCAGGGGCAACTGGCGGCCCGTTTCCGGTCGCCACTGGTCTGGCTGACGGTGCCGACGATCCTGTTCGGGCTGGCGCATTACGCGCCCGAGGATTCGGGTGCGAATGTCTGGATCGTGGTTGCCGCGACCGGTCTCTTTGGCCTTGTGGCCTCGGACCTGACGGCACGCACCGGCTCTCTGGGTCTGGCCTGGGGGCTGCACTTCGCCAACAACGTGCTGGCGATCCTGGTGATCAGCGTGACGGGCGGGCTGGATGGTCTGGCTCTGCTGCATCTGCCCGCCGCCGCGGCCTCGGACGCCGTGTTGCGCCCGTTGCTGTTGTCGGACATGGCGCTGATGGCGCTGGTCTGGCTGGGATGCCGTCTGTGGCTCAGGCGGCGGTGATGTTGCATTCACGCGCCGCGCGGATTATCTGGAAGACGCAAACAGGGGGTTCCGGATGAACTGGATCACGAACTACGTCCGTCCAACGATCAACTCGTTGTTTTCGCGCCGCGAGGTGCCCGAGAACCTGTGGTCGAAATGCCCCGAATGCGGCACGATGCTGTTTCACCGGGAACTGACCGACAATCTTCAGGTGTGCTCGAACTGCAATCACCACATGGCGATTTCGCCGCGCGACCGGTTCAAGGCGCTGTTCGACGCCGGGATCTTTGCCGAGGTCGCAGTACCAGAACCGCTGGCCGACCCGCTGCATTTCCGCGACCAGAAGAAATACCCCGAGCGCCTGAAAGCCGCGCAAAAGGCCAATGGCGAACGCGAGGCGATGCTGGTTGCCGAGGGCGAGATCGGGCGCACACCGATTGTCGCCGCCGCGCAGAACTTCGCCTTCATGGGCGGCTCGATGGGGATGTATGTCGGCAACGCGATCATCGCCGCCTGTGAACGTGCCGTCGAACGCCGCGCGCCGCTGGTGCTGTTTGCCGCGGCCGGTGGTGCCCGCATGCAGGAAGGGATCCTGTCCCTGATGCAGATGCCGCGCACCACGGTCGCGTTACAGATGCTGAAAGAGGCCGGGCTGCCGTATATCTGCGTGCTCACCCATCCGACCACCGGCGGCGTGACCGCCAGTTACGCGATGCTGGGCGATGTGCAGATCGCGGAACCGAACGCTCTGATCTGTTTCGCCGGGCCGCGTGTCATCGAACAGACGATCCGCGAGAAACTGCCCGAAGGCTTTCAGCGCGCCGAATACTTGCTGGATCACGGAATGCTGGACCGGGTGACGCATCGCACGCAGATGCGAAACGAGTTGATCACCATCACGCGCATGTTGATGGGCCTTCCGCCAGCCGTGCACGGTGACTTGCCCGCCCCGGACCCCGAGGGCGCGGTGACAGGCGCAGCCCAGCCCGCCACGCCCGATGCGCTGCCACTCGCCCCGGCCAAGGGCTCTGCCCCCGCCGCAAAAGACGCCTGAGCGCCCAACAAACGGCTTGGCCGAAGCCCGGCGCGCGCCTATCATCGCGCCGGACAAACCCGGAGGGACCGATGAGCCACACGTTGTTGCAGATTGATTTCCCCTTTGCCGGCCCTTGGGGCGAGGCGATGACCGGTGCGTTTTCGGACCTCGCGCGCGATATCGCTTCCGAACCGGGCCTGGTCTGGAAGATCTGGACCGAGAACGCCGAAACCGGCCGCTCGGGCGGGATCTATGTCTTTGACAGCGCCGACGCCGCGCAGGCCTATCTGACAAAGCACACCGCGCGTCTGCAATCCTTCGGGATAAACGGGATCGAGGCCAAGACTTTTCAGGTCAACCACGACCTGTCTGCGCTGACGCGTGCCGTTCTTTGACCCTCTGAAAGACGATAACCAGACATGACCAGCGCCTCTGACGCCATCCTCGCCCGGATGATGGCGCTGCACCCGAAGATCATCGACCTGACCCTGGATCGCGTCTGGCGGCTGCTGGCCGCGCTGGGCAATCCGCAGGACGATCTGCCGCCTGTGATCCATATCGCCGGAACCAACGGCAAGGGTTCGACGCAAGCGATGATCCGCGCCGGGCTCGAGGCCGAGGGCAAGCGCGTGCATGCCTATACATCGCCGCATCTGGCCCGGTTTCACGAGCGTATCCGGCTGGCCGGGACGCTGATCAGCGAAGATGCGCTGACCGCGATTCTCGATGAATGTTACGCCGCGAATGGTGGCGAGACGATCACCTATTTCGAAATCACGACCTGTGCCGCGTTGCTGGCCTTTGCCCGCACGCCCGCCGATTACGTGCTGCTCGAGGTCGGGCTGGGCGGGCGTCTGGACGCAACCAATGTGATCGACGAGCCGGCGCTGACCATCATCACCCCGGTTTCGATCGATCATCAGCAATACCTGGGTGAAACGCTGGCCGAAATCGCCGGCGAGAAGGCCGGGATCATCAAGCGCGGTGCACCCTGCATTGTCGGCCCGCAAGCCGACGAGGGGCTGGAGGTGATCGAGGATCGCGCCGCCCGCGTCGCCGCCCCGCTCATCGCCAGCGGCCAACATTGGCACGCCCGCGAAGAGGCCGGGCGCCTGGTGTTCGAGGACGAAAACGGACTTCTGGACCTGCCGCTGCCCAACCTGCCCGGCCCCCACCAGATCGAGAACGCGGGCGCCGCGCTGGCCGCCCTGCGCGTGCTGGGCTGTGGCGACACCGCGTTCGAAGCCGCCGTCACCCGCGCCGAATGGCCCGCAAGGATGCAACGCCTGCGCCGCGGTCCGTTGATCGAGGCCGCACCACAGGCCGAGCTGTGGCTCGATGGCGGGCACAACCCTTCGGCCGGGCAGGCGATAGCCGCGACGCTCGACAGGTTGCCGCGCCGCCCGACGTGGCTGATCTGCGGGATGCTGAACACAAAGGATGTCGGCGGCTTCATGCGCCCGCTTGCCGGGCATGCCGAGGGTCTCGTCGCCGTGTCGATCCCCGGCGAAGCCAACACCCTGCCCGCCGAGGTGACGGCAGCAGCGGCCGAAAAGGCGGGGATCACCGCCGAAACCGCCGAAACCGTCACCCAGGCCCTGACCCGGATTACCGCGCGCGACGCGACCGCACGGGTGCTGATTTGTGGATCGCTGTATCTGGCCGGATCGATCCTGCGGGAAAACGGGTAAGCCGCCCCTCAGCCCATGCGCGACCATAGGCGCGGGGCCATCGGGCCGACGCGATCCTCGATGGCAACCATCGCTTCGACGATCAAATCCTCGCGCCAGCGGCGGCCGACGATCTGCACGCCGATCGGTTGCGGCCCGGTTTCCAACGCGGCAAGGCGCGCCGGCACATTCCCGGCGGGCAGTCCGAGGAAATTCATCCCTGTCGACCAAAACGCCGCGCCCAGCGCCTCGCGCACCCCGTCCGGGCCTTCGGCATCGCGCCCCGCGGTAAAAAAAGGTTGTGGCAGAAACGGCGTCAGAACCAGCGGGTATTCGGCAAGCAGCAGCGACCATTGCCGCGCCAGCCCGGTGCGCCGCGCCAGAGCCTTCAGATAGGCGTCGGTCTCGTAGGGCGGGAACTGGGCAAAGTATTCGGCAAAGATCGCCTTCACCGTGTCCGAGCCGAATTTCTCGATATCCCCGCCGGACATTGCCTTGGTCTCGGTCAAGAGGGCGCGAAAGCCCATTTCGGCAATTTCCGAAATACCGGGCGGGGTGATGTCTTCGACCTTGTATCCCGCATCGGTCAGAGCCTCGCGTGCATCGTCAAGGGCGGCCGCGACCTCGGGGTGCAGGGGGTAGTCCAGGGTTTCGGTGGTGAACCCGACCTTCAGCGGCCCCTCGGGCGCCGCGCCGCGCCAGGGCAGCGGCACATGAAACGGGTCGCGCGGATCGGGCGCGATCATCACCGGCATCGCAAGGTGCAGGTCACGCGCGTGCCGGGTGATCAGCCCTTGCACCGACATCAATTGTGCCAGAAGGCCGCGCTCGGCAACCTGCGACGGGTTCCAGGCGGGCACCCGCGCCATCCCCGGCTTGACCGTGACCGCGCCATTGGCCGAGGCCGGAAAGCGCAGCGACCCGCCGATGTCATTGCCATGCGCCAGCGCGCCGATCCCCGCCATCACCGCCGATCCGGCCCCACCGGACGATCCGCCAGCGCTCAGATGCTTGCCCCAAGGGTTAAAAGTGCGTCCGAACAGCGGGTTATCGGTATCGGCGCGAAACGAGAATTCTGGCGTGTTGGTGCGCCCGATCACCACGGCGCCTGCATCGAGCAAGTGCTGGACCAGCGGCGCGTCCTTGGCCGCGATCCAGTCCTTGAGCGCCGGCAAGCCGTTCGACGTCGCCTGCCCCTGCTGATCGACGTTGATCTTGATCGTCACCGGAACGCCATGCAGCGGGCGTTTCCCCGAGCCGCTGGCATCCAGCGCGCGGGCGCGGCTCAGCGCCTGATCGGACAAGTCCACGACCACCGCGTTCAGATCCGGGTTGACCGCATGCATCCGGTCGATAGCGGACCGCGTGGCCTCCTCGGCGCTGACCTCACCGGCGCGGGTCAGGGCCGAAAGTTCGCTGGCCGAAAGCTGCCAGAGCGGCGTATCCGGTTGGGGCGTGTGTGACATGGAAACCTCCGATTGCGCGACAGGCCAGAGACTAGGGGGCTTTGACCCGTTCGCGCAATGCCCGTCACACAAAGACGGCGGCGCAGCGCCTCAGCGATCCAGCCTCAGCAGCCGATCCACCGAGATCCGTCCCGGCCCGCGCGCCATCAGAACCAGAAGGCTGGCCGCCCAGAGACCATGCGTCACCCAGGCCTGCGGATAGACGAAGATCTGGATCACGGCGGTCATGATCAAGAGACCCGCCGCGGCAAAACGGGTGAACAGGCCGGCGATCAGAAGCAGCGACAAGGCATGCTCGGCCAGGGTCGCCATCACGGCAGCCAGAGCAGAAGGGATCAGCGGCAAGGCGTATTCGTGTTCGAACAGGAACCAGGTTGAATCCGCAATGGCGAACCCATCGACCTTGGTGCGCGCCGATAGCCAGAAAACCCAGGCAACAAAGACCCGTGCGGCCAGTTGCACCAGATCGGCGGGCACAAGGCGGTCGAACAGTGCGTTCAGGCGCTGGATCGTGCCGCGCACCCCGGCGGGGGGCGGTATCCGGGTGGTGTCGGTCATGATCTCTCTCCCTCGATGGCGGCGATCAGCCCGTGTTGCAGCAACAGGGCCAGAATGGAGGTTGGGTCGGTCTTTGCGGCGGCTTGGCCCAGCGGCGCGCCGGCAAGCAGCGCGACCAGGATCGCGTGTTGCGCCGGGTCCAGCGGCAGGACAGGCACCTCGAATGCCGCATCGCGGGCGATCAGCGCGAACTCGGGCCCCGCAGGCAGCGACCGCGTGGTGACGCCGGGCTGGTTCGCGGCCCAGATCGACACGGCCGGATGGCGGCTGGAATAGGCGGAAACGCTGGGTGCCAGAAATAGCCGCAGGTCCGACGGATCGCCCGCCATCAGCGCCGCAGGGTCGGCGGTCGGGGCATCGGCGGCATGATAGGCCCGCCCCCGCGCCAGCTCCAGCCGCGCCACGTCGGGCAGATAGGGCAGGCTGGCGACAGGCGGAAAACGGGCCAGAAACGCCGGGAATGCCGCACCCCAGGTGATCAGCACCGGGTTTTCGGGCGGATGGGCGGCCGCGAACACGCGGGCCATGGCAACGAAGAACTCGGCCCCGACCAGGCGCTCGATCACCGGAAAGCGCCGCGACAGGGCGCTGCACAACCCGTGCTGCACATTGTTTCGATAGACCGAAAAGCGCCGGGCACAGGCCGTGTCTGGGCCAAGACCCCCGGGCGTGTCGGGCGACCAGAGCGCGGCGTGGAACCGGGCTTGCATCGCGGCATGGGGGTCAGGCCGCGCGGACATGCTTCGCCCCTTCCAGAATCGCCCCGGCGCGCGCGGCCTCGGCCAGCAGCACGTCGAAGGCGGGCACGTCATTATCCCATTCGATCAGGCTGGGCAGCGGGCCGGCGCGGGCAATGGTTTCGGAATAGAGCGCCCAGACCGGATCGGCGACCGGGCGCGAATGGCTGTCGATCAGCAG